>CAYTNO010000510.1:0-1938 GCA_964439125.1 uncultured Woeseiaceae bacterium
TACTGATAATCTGGGCCATGTCCAGATCTCGTTCCAAGTCCTTTATCAGGGCATGGGCATATTCGGCAATCTGCCGCTGCTCATTACGTTCCTCATTCCAGTTGTTGATCTGCAACGCGATGAGAATGCCGAACACCACCAAGACAAGCTCGCCAACAGCATAACCAAGGTATCTGCGAGTCTTCTTGCCGAGCAGGATCTCCTCCCTGATTTTTCGGAATATCCGGAACATAGGCAGACAGTATAGGGGATACAGGTATTGCCGGAACAACCGATGAGCCAACGATCATCGATCCGACTGCGATGTCCGCTTTGGGTCAACAGCAGCCTGTCATCACTTTACCATCTGGGCGGTTGGTTTCGGCCAGAAGCGGCCGGTCACACAAATCGCGGAAACCATGAAAAAGACTTCTCTAGTCTCCCGCAAAGGTAGTTCCACTCTGAAGAAGAATGTGGCCGGGGCGCGCTTACGAAGAAATATGCAGAGCGGAGGATCAGGCTGGTGGCTTAAAGACACGATCACAAAAAAATTATAAATGCGGCAGAACCTTGCCCTTGTGTCCGGCCATCGCCATGCTGGATACTGGGTCGTTCTACTTGGGCGTCTACAAACTGCGTGCCTATCTACAGCTCGAAGACGGCGAATTGGCGGGCGTTGATCAATCAGGGAGTGACTACCAATGACAAATACCATCAGCCAGCTATTCCGATTTCCCGTCAAGAGTATGGGCGGCGAATCCATGAACAGCCTCTCACTCACTCAACGTGGCACGGTCGGCGACCGGGTCTGGGCAGTGCGCGACGAAGTCCGCGGCGGTATTCGCGGCGGCAGGAAGATCCCCTCACTCATGACTTTAGATGCATGCTTTACCGGGGATGTCGCCGTCGAGGGATCCAGCCCGGTGATGATATCGGCACCGGACGGCAGCAGTCGCGAGGCCGATGCTGCGGACATCAACAGCTGGCTAAGCCAGCAGTTGGATCACGAGGTAACACTGTGGCCCCTGCTGCCGGCCGATGCGCTGGATCACTATCGACGCGGCGCACCCGACAATGAGGATTTTGAGGTGGAGTTGCGCGAGATATTCGCTCGCAACCCCGATGAACCCCTGCCAGACATGGAAATATTTGCAGACGTCGTTGAATATGAATCACCACCGGGCACTTATTTTGACGCCTACCCGCTTCTCATCATGACCGAACAATCCCTCAATAGCCTGGCGGCACACAGACCGGAATCGGCGTTCCATGTAAATCGATTTCGCCCCAACCTGCTGGTCAATGCGGCGGGATCAGACGAGGCCTTCCCCGAGAACAGCTGGGTGGGCAGGAATATCCGCATAGGTGATGTTCTACTGGAAACTGTCGCCGAGTGCCCGCGCTGCGCCATGACCACACACGGTTTTGACGACCTGGCGAAGGACCCAGGCATTATGCGTGCATTGGTCCAGGCCAACGGCGGTAACGTTGGCATCTATGCTCGGGTGTTACAGGGTGGCTCGGTAACTACCGGGGACACCCTGGAAGTCCTCTAGTGAATTGATATTGGGCAGACGCTTGTCACGGCGGATCGCCTGATCAGCCGTGAGGACAAGGTTTGTGCTACGGCCGCCAGCCTTCCATCTCGCAATCTTTCGCTCTACGTCCTCGTCAGTTAAAAAAATCGACCGTCGATATCGCTCAGCATTTCAAGTTGGTTAAGCATGCACATGCCATTGCCGCCCGATATCACGCATGTCGAGATTTGAATGGCGCATCCGGCTAGCGCCCTGCAATCGCGTTCTAGGTCGACTCGGCCAGCGTTACGAACGGACAATTGCGGCGTGTTCTGATCACTTAGTGCGAGCGTCTGCTTTTCCCGAAACCAGCCGCTCAAACATAGATTTAAAGACATTCTGACAGGCTGCTTTCGGCCACAAGCAGCCGGTGGAGCGTATT
>CAYTNO010000511.1:0-1929 GCA_964439125.1 uncultured Woeseiaceae bacterium
CCCTGGTTCAAGCCGAGCCGTAATGAAACGAATATCGTGCCGGACTATTTCTTGAGGGAAACGGCGGAGTGGCTGGTATTTCCTCACGAACTCGACGCATTAACTCCTGAAGAGTTGCGTCAACACCGTTCTGAGATCGCGGACATTATCGATGGTGCCAAGGCGCATGCGGTAAAAAACCTCGCCGGCGTGCCGGCTTAGATCGGCATTGAGCTAGAACAACAGTCTTAGTTTGCCCGTTGCTGCAGAACGCAGGTTGTGCGCAAACAGTGAATACTGAATTCCAATTCGCCGGCCCTTGAGATCTGACCCTACGCAAAGTCGAAGCGGAGTCTTGAAAACTTCGATCGGTTCCCCGGGCGGAATGTCACCGAGTTTGACTGATACGTTAATCGCGTTGTCTCGTGCAGTTACTGCCGGATAGTCGGCTTGCTCTGCCGGCGTGCGATCGACGAAACGGTCATCGCGGGGCAACTTTGGTAACTGGCTCGCAACGTGGATTGCGTCGTGGTTTGGCATGGCGAAGGTTAAGGATGCATCGTTCAGGTTTTCCTCTCCCTGGTTGAGTACGACAAGCTGTAGGTCGCAGCCATTTTCGGTGAAAAGAAAGTGTTGATCATGATTGTGATAACGCCGCTCGATCTGCTGCATTTCTGCTCGGATATCGTCTGTCGAGCGCTCTTCGTACGGCCTGTCTGTTCCAAACAGGCGCGCGTGAGTAAGCCGGGCGACTATCGTGTTGGATGTCGACGCATGAACCTTGGTATTAGCTTGAATCAATTCATAGAGTTTGGAGCTGGCAATCGAAGAGGGCAGCTGCGCCAGGCTGCAGGTAGGTAGTTTCTGGTCCTTGTGAATGATGTCACCTGGGAAACCGATTTCGATATTCGCGGCCGATACTGAGTCGCGGAATTTTTTCTCAAACAGGCTTTGTAGTTGGCGTCGTCCCAGCTTGACCGCCGAGTTGTTATGGCGTGCGTATGCGTCACCACGGCGCAAAGACTTCGAGAAATCGATTCGCATCATGTACGGTCGATCCTGGCAATCGCCTATCTCAAAAACGCCCAGGCGCTCGCCCTCGACGGTGACGGGCTGATAGCGGATTCGGATTGGCGGCTCGATGTGTTCATTGGCGAGGGGCAGGTATGCCGGGCTCCCTGAGAAGTCCTCTCGGTCGACTCCGAACAATCGCTTGCGGCCACGCGCATCGAAGTCGGCGCCTGTGACGATGTATCGAGAGCCCTCTACTGTAGCGTTCGCCATTGCGAGAACGTCGCGCAGGAAGCTCTGTACCCCGTTCTTGCCATAGGCGTTTTTGCGAAATTGCACGGCAGTGGTCGGTGTCGCTGATTGGACTAGGCGAGCCAGATGTTTCATAACCTGTTTACTATGAACGATTATGTTGAAAGGAGGCCGGAACTGGTCGGCATTTCTGATCAAACACGTGCGTGACAGAATGGCCCTTTTTATGCCCCTGATTTCGATAATGGTACCCAAATGAACCCGCTGGATGAGATTGATGCACACGCTCCGCGACTCAGCGATGCTGAGGTGACGCGGTTACTCAGGACCGAATACGGTCTGGACGGGCAATTGCGCCCGCTGCTGAGCGAGCGTGATCAGAATTTTCGCCTGACGGCCAGTGATGGCCACAACTACGTCGTCAAGATCGCCGGCGCAGCCGAGGGTCAGAAAGCCGCCGACTTTCAAATTCTGGGGCTGCTGCATCTTGAGGAGCGCGAGTGCAAGGCGGCGGTGCCAAAGATTCGCCGAACGCGGGACGATGCCTCATCGACGACGATCCTGCATGGTGAAACACGGCATGTTGTTCGACTTGTCAGCTATTTGCCCGGCCGCCTGCTCGCTGACGTATCTCCGACGCCTTTGTTGATGCGCTCCATCGGGCGATCTCTCGCATATCTGGATATC
>CAYTNO010000512.1:0-1926 GCA_964439125.1 uncultured Woeseiaceae bacterium
GTATATTGCCTGCATGAAAAAACGAACCCAAACCGGCTTTACGTTGTACGAGTTGCTGATCACATTCCTGATCGTTGGCACGATACTGGCGTACGGCATTCCGAATTTTGCGGCGTTTACATCGAACAGCCGCATGACGAGCTCAGCCAACGACCTGCATGCGGCCTTCCAAATGGCACGCACTGAGGCCGCCCGAGCCAAGACCAACATCACGATCTGCGCCAGCGCTAATTCGATGGACGCAGCTGCTGATTGTGGCGGTACGTGGGATCAGGGCTATATCGTTTTCATCGACGACAATTTTGACCGAGCGAGGGCCGGCGCAACAGAGACTATTCTGCGTTCGCACCCGGCTGCCGAAAGAGGCGTCACTCTCACCATCGCCAACGATGCGACCTACTTTATGTACGCATCGACCGGCATGGGTCGTCAGGATGCCGGCTTTAACGTTGCGCTCTCGCAGGTAGTTATGTGTGATGAGCGAGGCAACATAACCGCTGCTGGCGGAAATTCGGCAGCACGCCTGTTCGTCGCCACACCGTTAGGCCGGGCAACAATATTGCGAGACAAAGGGCTGATCGGCAATGCGCTGACCAATATGGGAAAGAGCTGCCCGTAAGCGCCCTACCGTATATATAAGGAAAGATATCGATGCGAATAACCGAAGACATCAGAACTAACAGGAATCAGCGAGGCTTTTCGCTCGTTGAGGTTCTGATTGCGCTGATCATCATGTCAGTTGGCATGCTCGGCATTGCCGGTCTCTACGTACAGAGCATGCAAGCCGGTCGCACGTCCCTGTTTCGGCATCATGCCGTCACACTGGCAGGCGATGTCGCGGATCGCATTCGTGCCAACCCCACTGCGGGAGTTGCGTATGCCGCCGGGGCCGGAGTCGACTTTGGCTGCGTCGCTACGGGTATTGATTGCAACGAAGTCGAAATGGCATCCAGCGATATCTGGTTTTGGTCACAGCAAGCCGATGAATCGATTCCTAATGGCGACGTCGCAATTGCATTCGATAACACTACTGTCCCCCCGGAGTACACGATCGCTGTGACCTGGGACGAGCCAGGCGAAGTGCTGGACTACACGATCGTCATTCCGGTGATAGGGCTATGAACACATTTAGCAACAAGCAAGCCGGCCTTACGCTGGTAGAACTGATGGTCGCTCTTGCGATCGGGTCGTTCCTGATGATTGGAGCAGTCCAGATCTACAGCCAGAGCCGACAGGCTTTTGTCGTTAACGAGTCGATTGCACGAGTCCAGGAAACGGCGCAGTTCGCGATGGACACGATCGAAGCCGACTTGCGCATGGCCAGCAACTGGGGTCGAAATAGCCGACCGCTTGCCGTCGAAGGACGCTCGATCGCCGGAATAGCGAACCCAAATACACTTCCCGAACCGAGCCTATGTGGCGACGGCTGGGCACTGGACGTCGCCATGATCGTAGACGGTGATAACAACGGATACACCCTGCCCTGTGCCCCGGGCCGCGTGGGCTTCCCGGTTGCCGCCCAGCCGAATTCAGATAGTTTCACTGTGCGACGGGCGACGGTGATACCAGCAGCGCTGCAGGCCGGTCGCCTGCAAATTCAGACGACACGCATTCAGGGCCGCCTGTTCGCCGACGGATTGGTGCCAGCCGGATTCAGTCCCGCCGATTCGACAACACATAACCTGCTCGTTAATAGCTACTACGTCGCCGCCGATTCCGAATTGATACCGGGTGTACCGACGCTGCGACGCAAGTCGCTTGGCGTGGTCGCCGGTGTGCCGGGCATTGTTGATCAGGAGATCGCGCCTGGCGTTGAGAACTTGCAGATTCAGCTCGGCATCGATGTTGACGAGGACAATACCGTCGATCGTTACGTTAATCCGGGTGTCGCGGGTGAAGCGATTTAAGACCCGGCCGCTGCCGAAT
>CAYTNO010000513.1:0-1917 GCA_964439125.1 uncultured Woeseiaceae bacterium
TCATGGCAACTATCAGGCTAACTAACTCCATACCACGAACTGTAACATCTGCGTCGTTCCGGACATGCAGCAACAGCTGCTACTTTCCGACCCAATAGCACGGCGAACGAGCTGCCGTCAGTGGGCCTGGCCGTACGCGCTGAGGTCATCATGCGCGGGGAAATTCAGTTTCTCGAGTATCGCCATGTAACGCGGATCCGTTGCCATCGTGCCGGACACACCCCAGCCAAGATAATCCAGCACATAAATTTGCGCGAACGGAGTCATCGGGTCTCGCGCTCTGACGATGGCTTCAATCATGTCGATGAGCTTATCGCTATCACCTTCAAGAGCATACATGTAAAGAAAGCTCGGGTTTAAGTCTTCCGGGTTCTCCTGCTGAGCCGCTCGAATTCGACCAATAGACGCCTTGTATTTCTCATCATTGCCGCAAACTTTGAAGCCCCAGGCCAGCCACGCATCCATTAACGGTGACGGCGCGCCATTGAGCAATGCTTCGACAGTATTGGCCTGGGCAAGCGCCGTATCGCACTGACCATCGAGCGATAATGCTAATGCGTGTTTGATGTAGGACCAGCGACTGTTCGGGTGAAAGCGGTTCCAATCGCCGAATGCGGTGGCAGCGGCGGTAAAATCACTCGAAAACATGTTTGTCAGGCCCACCGCATGCAGCGAGCTGCTGTCCAGCGCGTCAACTGCTAACGCCCGACTTGCCATTTCCCTGGCTTCCTCGATCCTTAACGTGAGTCCGAGAAAAATTGAGTAGCGGTGATATGGCGCCGGACTTTGCGGCGAGAGCGCGATTGCCGCCTTATAGGCTTCGTCCACAGCGGCCCAGTCGAATTCGAAATGTTGGCGTATCATCGCGAGCGCTGTGTGCGCCTCTGCAAGTTCCGGCGCCAAAGCAATTGCGGTATAAGCTGCATTGCGCGCCTCGCCCAGCAACTCATCACCGTGCATTAGTCCGTAGTAGAGCATCTGTGAAAGAGAGTCGGCAATATCAGCGTAAGGAAGTGCAAATTGCGGATCTACTTTAATCGCTTCGCGCAACTCATCGAGGCCGCCGGTAACCGATTCAACGTTGGTCGACTGTATCAAGTAATGACCGCGCAAATAATGCTCATAAGCCGCCGGGTGTTCAGTGCCTCCCGATGCGCTATGTACGGGTTGGCTGTCGCTGACCTTCAGCCGAAGTCCGTCCTTGATCGCCGCCACTATGGACCGCTCAAGGAAAATAACATCCTCGCTGGGTTGCACCAGTCGCTCGCCCCACAACTGGCTGCTGTCCCGGGTATCCACGAGCGACGCGGACACAACTATCTGCTCGCCAACCATTTCGAGTTTTCCGCGAATGACGCTATCCACTCCCAATGCATTCGCAAGTTTTTCGGTGTCGTCCATATCATCCCGAAGGCGAAAAGACGCGCCTTTCGAGACGACTTTGACATCAGGAATCGTTGCCAACCAGTTGATCAGGCTTTCAGCAATTCCATCGCAAAGATATTGCACGTCGGCATCATCGCCTGCATTTTCAAATGGCATGACGGCGACCGACCTGGCAGGGTCAAAATTTCCAGCCAATGTACGATTGCTCGCCGGTGTACTGCTCCAGTACCAGCCGACAGCGGCAACCGCGAGAATCGCAGACATTACGTAGACGCCGCCCTCACCTTTTGAAAAGGCCTGTGTACCGACCTCACCATGGCGCCAGTTCCAGATGAATGCGGCAGGCAAGAGCACGACCGCAGCAACAATTGTTGCCGTCAGCAGGCGCGCATCAAGAGCATAGTTATTGACGAAGAACTCGACGACCTGAAGAACGACGAATACGAGGCTCGGATAAGCGACAAGAACTCGCCAAATGCGTCTTTCTTTCAGTTCGGTGATCAAATGCTGCATATCGACATCCGAATTGCC
>CAYTNO010000514.1:0-1917 GCA_964439125.1 uncultured Woeseiaceae bacterium
GACAACAGGCCGTATCTTGTCGCAATACAATGTGGGCGCCCAGACACGCCGAACACCGAACATGGTTTGGTACAACGAAGACCTGTTAGAGGTTCATCCGCACGACGCAGAAACTCGTGGCATAAAAGACGGCCAACTCGTTTCACTGCGCAGCCGCAAAGGTGACATCACGCTTAAGGCGACGATCACCACGCGCGTACAGCCGGGCGTTGTTTACACAACATTTCACAACCCCGAAACCGGCGCCAACGTCGTCACAACCGAGCACAGCGATTGGGCGACGAGTTGCCCGGAATATAAAGTGACTGCCGTGCAGATTGCACCGGCAACGCATCGGTCAAAATGGCAACACGAGTTCGACGCGCGCGACGAAGCACAAAGCAAGCTCGCCGAAACTCCGTAGTAGATCACACGGCCGTCGAACCGGTACTTCACTACACGGCCGTGTTTTGTCCGCGACGTCCTGAGATTTGATCATTTATTGAGTTTGGAGAACTTTGAGCCTTCCAGCGTCAGGTTGTACATCAGACCCTTGGAGCCAAAAATGAAACCAATCACAGGATCCCGAACATTTTGTGAATCAATGGTCTTGCCGGTACCGACGTCGATAAGTGCGACCGATCCGTCGATACCCACTTTCCAACCTCTTGAATTCCGAAACTGCGTCAACGATTCCGGTGTCATGAACGCGATAACGACTGACTTCGCCTGTACGCCAGCCTGAAAACCGACCGAACCGCTCGTAGTGCGATAGTAACCGGCCGTACGGCCGTCAATACGCAGCGCGCCTTCACCTGTCTCTGCACCGACACCAATGCCTGCCTTAATGACGCGTGGAAAAACGAGATAGCCGGCTGCCTGCTCGAGAAAACGCTGCCCGCCGTCAATGTCTTGTCGAAAGACGTGTAGCGCCGTATTCGCTTCGCTATCGATTTTGCTGGCAGACCAGTCAACGGAGGCACAGGACTGCAAAAAACTGCCGGCTACCAGGATCGCGACCACCTTTAGCAGGGTTTCCTTCATCATCTTCACCTCGCAAAATGCCGTTTCGCCGCACCGACGAAGGCCGTGAGCATGCGCTCGAGCGTACCACGAAGCTCGGCCGCCTTCGCTTCATCATAGCTGCGCGTGGCCTCATCCATGTAAGCACGCTGTGCCAGCTCAAGCTGTATCACTTGTATGTCATCTGCGGGTCGGCCGTAGTGGCGCGTAATATAGCCACCCTGAAAACGGGCATTAACAACAGCCTCAAAGGGGCTGTCTTCAGCAATTTCGATGACAGCGCCGGCGATACCGGCATCACAGCTGCGCCCACCCCAGGTACCAACGTTTAGAATCGGCAGATCACCGTCAAAGAGCCGCGGCACGCGACTGGCGATTGAATGTGCATCCCACAGAAGTGCAAAACCGTGCGACCGCCTGAATTCGGCCAGCGTGTCAGTGATTTTGGCGTGATAAGGCTTCCAGAATTGTTCCACACGCGCAGCGACGTCAATACCAGTCCCGTCGTTGTAGATATCCTGGCCATCGAACGTCTGCCGGGGGCACAGGCCGGTGGCGACTTGCCCCTCGTACAAGCTTGCATTGTCTGCTGGCCGGTTGAGGTCAACAACGTATCGCGAAAGCCGCGCTGAAATTGTCGCCGCGCCGAGACCGTGAGCAAATTCGTACAGCTTCGATACGTGCCAATCGGTATCGGGAATATCCCTGCCCGCCTCGGTCATCGTCATCGCAATATCGTCTGGCAAAATTCTTCCATCGTGCGGCATGCTTACCAGAAGCGGTATCGAACCGGGGTGGAATGTAAATGTGTCCGTCATACGCTGTGACTGGGGAGAATCGATTCCGAGTACGCGCAGAGAGTTCCTTCGTCAATCAAGCGCACAACTCTTGCGATATCCGCAGACATTGATCGAT
>CAYTNO010000515.1:0-1916 GCA_964439125.1 uncultured Woeseiaceae bacterium
TGCCGGTGCCTTCCATGATGCCTTCGATTTCCTTGAACTGACGGCGAACTTCCTGAACAACAGCACCCGCAGCGCGGCCAACAGCTTCCATCGCCATTGCGCCGAACAGGAACGGTACGAGTCCGCCGATGAACAGGCCAATGATGACCATGTGATCGTTGAGCAGGAACACAGCGTCAATGCCCGCTTTTTCGAGAGCGTTGGTGTAGTCAGCAAACAGTACGAGAGCAGCGAGTCCGGCCGAGCCGATTGCATAGCCCTTTGTGACAGCTTTGGTCGTGTTACCCACGGCGTCGAGCTGGTCGGTGATCTTGCGAACCTCTGGTGGCAGTTCCGCCATCTCGGCAATACCGCCCGCGTTATCGGTAATCGGTCCGAAAGCATCGAGTGCAACAACAACACCGGTCATCGATAGCATTGCCGTGGCGGCGATAGCGATGTTGTAAAGACCGGCAAGGTTGTCGCCGTCAGGTGCCAGCGCGAACGCGCCCCAGATACTTGCGCAAACAGCAAGTACGGGAAGAGCGGTTGCTTTCATTGAGATACCGAGGCCCGCAATGATGTTGGTGGCATCGCCTGTCAGCGACGCCTCTGCGATTGTTTTAACCGGCTTGAAGTCGGTACCGGTGTAGTACTCGGTAATAACGACCAACGCAGCAGTGAGGGCAAGGCCAATCAAAGCGGAGTAATAAATACTCTTTGCAGCACCGCTGTCACCCATCATCATATCGGTGACGAAGTAAAACGCGATAGCGGCCAGTACACCCGCAACAAACATGCCCTTGTACAGAGCTCCCATGATCTTGCCGCCGTCCGATGTCTTGACGAAAAACGTACCGATGATAGAAGCAACGATTGACACCGCACCGAGAACGAGCGGATATACGACCGCTTCGGCACCGTAGCTTGCCGCGACAAGACCGCCCAGCAGCATGGTGGCAATAATGGTCACTGCGTAAGTTTCGAAAAGATCAGCTGCCATGCCGGCACAGTCGCCGACGTTATCGCCGACGTTGTCAGCGATGACACCGGGGTTGCGCGGATCGTCCTCCGGAATACCGGCCTCGACCTTACCAACCAGGTCAGCGCCAACGTCAGCACCCTTGGTAAAGATACCGCCGCCAAGACGAGCGAAGATAGAAATCAGCGATCCGCCGAAAGCGAGGCCGATAAGCGCGTGTACCGCTTCTTCGGTCGTGGCGCCCGAGTTCAGCAGAATCAGGAAATATCCGGCAACGCCCAGCAGGCCGAGTCCAACGACGAGCAGTCCGGTGATCGCACCGCCGCGGAAAGCGACGTTGAGGGCCGGGTTGACGCCTTTGGTGGCTGCCTGAGCAGTGCGGACATTGGCTCGAACCGAGACATACATGCCGATATAGCCGGCGAGCGCAGATAAAATTGCACCAATCGCGAAGCCGACTGCGGTTGCCCAGTCGAGGGCAAAGCCCAGGACAACGAACAACACGACGCCAACGGCGCCGATCGTGAGGTACTGGCGATTCATGTAGGCTTTAGCGCCCTCCTGAATTGCCGCGGCGATTTCCTGCATCCGCTCGTTACCGGCCGGTTGCTTGAGAATCCACTGTGTAGATATTATTCCGAACAGAATGGCTAGAGCGCCAGACCCGATCGAGAGCCACAGGGCTAGCTCGTTAGGCATTTGGTATCTCCTGACTGAGTGCTTACAGATCGAACGCGACCGCTGCTGCCGGCTGCATCGCCAACAATCGGGTTACGCTCCTATTTTTATTTCCCCAAAAAGGTTTGTTCACCGGCTGCGCCGGGCGCGCATCATACCACAAATTTTGTGTTTAGCTGTGGCTTGACGGCAACGTTTTTGAGCGTGACATAATCCGGTAAGCCGTTGATATATGGCGGATAATCCTCGCCGCGAATCAGTGGCTCCAGGTAGCGTC
>CAYTNO010000516.1:0-1914 GCA_964439125.1 uncultured Woeseiaceae bacterium
CTGGTCGATTCGGATCGCCAGTGGTTTAAGTCAAAACAGGGGCTCGATGCCTGCCAGACACCGCGAGAAGTTTCATTCTGCGGCCACGCGATTTTGCAGGAGCAAGTGTTCGTCGTTGAAGACGCGCATGCCGATGAGCGTTTCGCCGACAACCCACTCGTTACAGGCGATCCAAGCGTACGTTTTTACGCAGGCTATCCGGTGCATACAGCGGACGGTCAGCGTATCGGAACCCTATGTCTGATCGACAAAGAGCCGCGGAGCTTTTCAGCGAGCGAGGAACAAACGCTCAAAGACTTTGCGGCTCTTGTTGACGATGAACTCGCTTCTTCGGCGGAAATCAATGTCGATGAATTGACCAAAATCGCTAATCGACGTGGTTTCCTGCAGGTCGCACGCCATCTGTTACCGCTATGTGGGCGTAACAAGCTGGATGTCGAATTGCTGTTCTTTGATCTCGATGGCTTCAAAGCGCTTAACGACACATTTGGACACAAAGCGGGCGATGAGGCTTTGCAAATGTTTGCCAAACTGCTGCTCAAGAGTTTTCGCGAGTCCGATGTCATCGCGCGACTTGGCGGAGATGAGTTTGCTGTCGTGATTGCAGGCAAGCGTATATCTACCGGTCCCGCGTTGTCGAGAATGCGTAAGTTGGGCAAAGAGAAAGGATCGAGCCTAAGCCAGCACGTAGACTGGAGCGTGGGCAGGGTCAAATTTGATCCCGACGTTCACCGAAATATCGAGGGATTGCTGAGCGCCGCTGATGAGCGCATGTACGCGCAAAAAAAAGCCGGCAAAATTAAAGGGTCCGCTTAGGCCTGTAGCCAGGGACTCCCGCAATCAGTTTTCTGAGTGCCTGCTATACGTTCGAAAGCAGCCGGTCGGTAAGAAGTGTACTGACAGGCTGCTTGCGGCCCAAATGTGATCCTGGACTCTAGAACAATTGGATAGAAACCTTTCCGGAGAAAACATTGACGAGAAACAGAGTAATTGGCAGCGCACAGCGGAGCCTTCCGGCGATTGGACTTGGCTGTGCGGGGCTATCAGATTTTTACGGACCGCCAACAGAGAAGAGCGCGGCAGTAAAACTGCTGCATAAAGCAATCGACCTCGGCGTGGAACACTTTGACACCGCAGAGATGTATGGCATGGGTGCAAATGAAACCTTTGATGGGTGATGCTTTTCATGATCGTCGCGACAAAGTATTTATTGCGACGAAGTTTGGTCCTATGCGTGATCCGGAGACGGGGGCTTCAACGGGTATTGACGGCTCGCGTGCCAACTGCCGGCGAGCACATCATGACCATTCCAGGTACGTCAAAACTTGAGAACCTCAAGACGAATCTCGGTGGGTATGACGTGGTGCTCGCGGAGGACGACCTGCAGTCGCTGGATCGCCTTGCCGATCGAGTCATGGGTGACCGCTACGACCAGCGGGGAATGTCGATAATCAACGGTTAAATGTGCGAGTCAGCGGATCACAAGATCAATCATCACAATTGGTCTGGCGTTGTTTGCCACTTTTTGCGGAAGACCGGAGAAATCCAGTCGCCATAAATTCCCTGATCCAAACAATCTAGAATCTGTACTCGGACAAGTCGGCTCATGAACGCCTTGACTGGGTTACGGAGTGGGAACTCTTGGACCAGTATCTTGATTTGGTTTCGAATGAGCCTTGGGCAACGGACTGGAGGAAAGCTAACTTGGCGAAATGGTTAGCCTATACGGCGCACGGAAAACGGCCGCTGCATCCTGGTGCGGGGCCGAAAGAGCGGGTAAGCCGTGGATCTCGGTTCGTCGCGGTCGCTTTGTGTGGCGAGTGTTATTCCCGCGTCAGCGATGCTATCTTGCGTCCGCCAATTTGGTCACGAATAAATCTGAGTTTGTACAATGAATCTTACCCACCTTGAACG
>CAYTNO010000517.1:0-1906 GCA_964439125.1 uncultured Woeseiaceae bacterium
CCGTTTGCCTCGCGCTCGGAATGACGCAGATGACTGCCTTTTACGTGACGGCGGCCCTGACATTCTCCAGCACCGTCATCATTGTCAAATTGTTGTCGGATAAACGAGAAATCGATGCACTGCATGGTCGAATAGCACTCGGTATCCTGATCATGCAAGACATTGTAGTCGTGGTCTTGATGATCGGATTGACCGCCTATGGCGGGGAGACGCAGGAGCCGCACTTAGGCAAGCAAGCGTTGGAAGTTATCGGCAAGGGCGTCGGCTTTTTAGCACTTATAGCTATAGCTACCCGCTTTCTACTCCCGTCACTATTGCACTCATTAGCGCGCTGGCCTGAACTGTTGACCCTGTTTGCGATTGCCTGGGCGATCGGACTGGCTTCGCTCGGAGCTGGATTGGGTTTTAGTAAGGAGGTGGGTGCCTTCGTTGCCGGTGTTGCGCTCGCAGCGACGCCGTACAAAGCAGTACTTGCAGCCCGCCTGGTCGGCCTGCGTGATTTCTTGCTCTTGTTCTTCTTCATAGATCTTGGAGTACAGATCGATATGGGGCACCTTCGAGCGGCGCTGGGACCAGCGATCCTGCTATCAGTGATCGTGTTGGTGGGAAAGCCGATCATGGTTATGGCACTCGTACGTGGTATGCGCTATGCGAACCACACCGCAGTAACGACGGGTCTTACCATGGGGCAGATCAGCGAGTTTTCTTTAATCCTCGCCGCATTAGGCCTCAGTCTGGGCCATATCGACAAGCCGACCATGGGACTAATCACGTTGATTGGCCTAATTACCTTTGGCCTGTCAACGTACATGATCCTCTATAGTCATTGGCTTTGTCGGTGGCTTGTCCCGGCGCTTAGATTTCTCAAACCCGGAACACCTCACACCGACGAAAACCAAATTGATACCGCAAGGGCAAGCCCGTCTTCAGTCAATACCATTGTGTTCGGATTGGGCCGGTACGGCAGAAACCTTGTGCAAGAACTACGGCAACGCGGAACGTCGGTGCTCTCAGTCGATTTCGACCCCGAGCGTGTAAGGTTTTGGCGCGAGAGAGGGCTAGTGACCATCTACGGTGACCTGGAAGATATCGAGCTATTCCATGACTTGCCACTCGCTGATGCGCAGTGGGTCGTGAGCACAATAGCAGGGCGGGATAAGTGTCTGGTGCTGCTGCATGCGTTGGAGCACAGCAATTTTTCCGGCCGAACAGCGTTAACCGCCGACACAATGCGACATCGCGAATTTCTTTTGGCTGCAGGTGCTGATGTGGTGCTGCTGCCGTTTCGTGACGCCGCGGCAGAAGCCGCCAGTATGTTGGTCTCACACAAAGAATCATGCCCGGCACGTGCATCCACCATTGATGAAGCGGATGGCATTGAGACGAAGCAGGACAATGATTGACACTGATCGAGCACAAACCGTATTTGCAACCACGGCGCTGTCCCTTGGGGATTGGTTACGGGCTTCTTCGGTCGCTGCGAGCATCCTGCTGATCTTGAGCGCCGGCGGCTACAAGTTTTCCGATATTTTTAGGGTTGGTATTCCACTTGCGATCATCATGTGGATCGGTTTCTCGATTGTGCTACCGCTGCTCTATGATATTTAGTGTAGTGATCTGTCTTGGAGGGGTTCATGCAGATTTTCATCGCCGCCGTATCCGTGGCGCTCATCGTGTCATTTCTGTGTTCGATATTTGAGTCAGTTCTACTGTCTGTGAATCACGCACAGGTCGAGTCGCTCGCCCGGCAGGGCAAACGATCCGGGCGGCTTTTGAAAGAATTCAAAGGCCGGATCGAAATGCCAATCGCCGCCATTCTCATCACCAACACCGTCGCCCATACGATGGGCACCACAGTGGCCGGCGCGACCTATGAGGATGCTTTCAGTGCAGAGACACTGTGGAT
>CAYTNO010000518.1:0-1899 GCA_964439125.1 uncultured Woeseiaceae bacterium
TTCTGACGCAGCAGCACTCGAAGCGCGCGTCGCGCAATTGGAAGCGCTGATTGAGAAACTGGCAACGGCAGAAGAAAAAGCGGCACCTGCCGCGGCACCTGCGGCAAAATCAGCGACGACGACGTACAAATTCGGTGGTTATGCCAAGTTCGACTCAATGTTCAGCGATTACAGCGATGCCACGCCGGATGGCAACAGCCTCATGCGCCAGTTTTACTACGCGCCCCAGATCCCGATCGGTGACGGCACGGGCAGCAGCGATAACACGGCTGACTTCCAGGCCCGGGAATCGCGGCTGAACTTCAGGGCCGATACCACCACGGCCGGCGGTGACAAGATCACCGCGTTCGTCGAGATGGACTTCCTGACCCACGGCGATGGCAACGAGGTTGTGTCCAATTCTTACAGCCCGCGTCTGCGCCATGCGTTCATTAAGTACAACAAGTGGACCTTCGGCCAGACCTGGTCCACGTTCATGGATGTCAGCGTCCTGCCCGAAGCGCTGGACTTCGTCGGTCCGGCTGAGTCAACAACCTTTATCCGTCAGGCAATGATTCGTTACACGTCGGGTAACCTGGAACTGGCTGCCGAGAACCCGCAAACATTTGTTACGGGCGGCACCAGGGACCATTCCACCGTGCCTGACCTGATCGCGCGTTACACGTTCAAGATGGACGGCGGCAGCTATGTCAGGCTCGCCGGTGTAGTACGCAGCCTCAAGCTCGGGCCGGCAGGTGGATCGCAGCCCGACGAGTCAGGCTTTGGCGTCAGCGCCTCGGCGAAGTTCGTGTTCGACAATGGCAGCGACCTGCGCGCTATGGCCACCTTCGGTGACGGTGTTGGTCGTTACGTTGGTCTCGGTTTCGTCCCTGACGGCTACATTGATGCGACGACCGGTGACATCGAGACGGCTGAGAACCTTTCCTGGTTCGTATCGTACCGAGCCGTGTGGAATGAGAAGTGGCGTTCGAACTTCATGTATGGCACGACCTCGATTGACTACAACGATGATTTGCAGGCGGCTACCTTCAATGACACGGCCTCGAGCTTCCATGCGAACATCATTCGCAGCGTGGCGCCGAAGCTGGATATCGGTGCCGAGGTCATCTTTGGTGAGCGTGAGATAGTGAATGGCACGGACGGCGACTTCACGCGAATCATGTTCTCTGCGAAATACGCGTTCTAGAAAACAAGCAGAACAGACAAAGCGTTTGAGCTGGTGGCATCGATTCGGTGTCGCCAGTTTTACGTTGCGGCCTGGCATGTCACAATTAGCTTATGAACGAACTGCCTGAAATTACTCGCTTCGTAGCTGCGCTGCCTGGTTTCGACGTTCTCACCGCGGCCCAGACGCATGCCGTTGCCACCTCTATGCAGATCGGCTATTACCGTGCCGGCAACGATGTGCTCCACGTTGGTAGCGAGAACAACCAGCTGCATATCGTCCGTAGCGGCGCGCTTGAATTGCGCAATGGTGAAGGTGATCTCGTACAACGCGTGGCTGAGGGTGAGTGCTTCGGCTTTCCCTCCCTCATGAACCACGCCCCGGTACGTAACCAGTCGGTGGCGATCGAGGATGCGCTGATCTATCACCTCGATGGCGGTGTATTTACCAAGTTGCGCCGGGAAAACGCTCAGTTCGACACGTTCTTTATCCGTTCTCTGTCTGATCGACTGCTGGCTCATCCCGTCGTGACGAAGTTGCACGGCGCCGCCAATCGGGAAGTATCACAGCTGATCACAAGGTTACCCGTCACTGTGGATGCGTCTGCAACCGTTCAGCAGGCGGCGCTGAAAATGGTCGAGGAGCGGGTTTCGGCCATGCTTGTAACGGACGAAGGCCGTTTCTGTGGGATCGTCACGGACCGCGATATTCGCAAGCGCGTCGTTGCTTTAGGG
>CAYTNO010000519.1:0-1893 GCA_964439125.1 uncultured Woeseiaceae bacterium
GAAGAGCTACGACAAGGCGATCGAAGGATTTCAGGCCCTCAGGCATCATCCTGGTGGACGTGATCTACTTGCATACGGGCCTCTTTCAAGAGGGCTCACCCAAACTTGGGTTCGGTTGGCTGCTACGCAGTGCTGCTATTTTTCTTTCACTTGTTCTCATCGCTTTTAGCGTTGCCGGCGAACGACGGCCTCGGGTCGTGCTTTCTACAAAATCAGGCCCCTCCCTGGAGCGGTTCAGCGTGCTGGGTACCGTGTTTATCTCGAGCCTGTTTTTGCTGGTGTTCCTCGTTCAACCAGCCGTATTCAGTGCGATGTCTCAAGAGAACTACCCGATAGAGATCGCCTCGGCCTTTTTGCTGTTCTGCGCTTGTGCTACGTCTATTTCAGCTATGGCAAGAGCGCCCGCACGACCATGTGTGCCAAAGATCAGTAAGTTGGCGCTTGCATTGCTTGCATTAGTCTTCTTTGTCATCGCTATGGAAGAAATCTCATGGGGTCAACACATCTTCAATTTGGAAACGCCTGACGTATTTTCAGGGAATGAGCAAAATGAACTGAATTTCCACAATTTTGCTACCGATAGAGTAGAAAATATCTACTATTTCGGAGCCTTCCTCTTTCTTGTGGTGCTACCGTTTCTGGGAGTGTTGTTTCCTGCCTGTGCCAGCGACAAGCGTCTCGCTCCTTTGTTTCCCGGGCCCTTTATGATTCCCATCGGTGCGGTTGCCTGCGCTTACAACTTCGATATGTGGAACATCCTCTTCATTCAGGTTTCATTTCTTGGTTCGTTGATTGTGATGTCGCAAATTTCCACGTATTGCAATGACAAGAACGACCGGATCATTGTTGTTTTGACGCTGATATTGCTGATCGCAACACAGGTGGTTTTTTTGAATAATGGTGAAAATTTTGATCGGTTGTGGGAGGTAACGGAGTACAAAGAGTTTCTTATTTCGCTCTCGTTTTTTGTCTATTCCGTCAACGTGTATCGCAATATCACCGCGCCTGCAACGCGATTTGACGCACCGTAACTATGGATCCAGTCGATTGGTCCGCTTGTGGCCGAATGCGGACCTTCAAATTTGCGAGATTTTATTAATTTGAACGGCTGCTTTCGATGAGAGCGGACATTGCCTGATCCAGATGGAGCGTCTATGCTGGATTCATTTGGGGGAGAACTCTAATGACTATTCAGGTTATAGGCGCAGGCGTGGGACGCACCGGCACCTACTCCCTTAAGCTTGCCATCAATCAGCTTGGGCTTGGTCCATGTCATCACATGGAAGAAGTGCTTCATAACATGCCCGCACAGGTGCCACTTTGGTTCGCCGCCGTAAATGGGCGCCCGGATTGGCAAACAATCTACGCAGGATTCAAAAGCGCGGTTGACTGGCCAACTGCCTGTTTTTTTCGTGAATTGATCCAAGAGTTTCCGTCAGCGAAGTTCATATTAACCGAGCGCGATCCGGAAAACTGGGCGAACAGTTTTGCGGCCACAATTTATGAGTTGCTCGCCGGCAAAGATCAAGGGCCGCCCGAGATGAAAGAGTGGCTCGAGATGGCCGATGGCGTCATCGCTAAGACAGGGTTTCCCGGCGGCCTTGATCGCGACGGCTTGATCAGGGCCTTCGTAGCTCATAACGAAGCAGTCAAGGCGACGATCCCGGCCAGTCAACTCCTCGTCTATAGCGTAAAAGAGGGGTGGAGTCCGCTTTGCGAATTTCTGAACGCCCCGGTACCCGCTGAACCGTTTCCGCGGACTAATGACCGCGCAGAATTCTGGGATCGAGTAACCGGGAAAATCTGAAGACGGAAATCCAGTGGGGAACGTCTGCTTCTGGCCGATTGCAGCCGATACCAGCCGTTCGCTGGTTAGGAGTTAACCCTTGGTTT
>CAYTNO010000520.1:0-1888 GCA_964439125.1 uncultured Woeseiaceae bacterium
CGGCGAACCTGATGTCATTGGCAGGGCTCGCCGTTGGCATTGGCATGATGGTCGACGGCGCTGTGGTTATGGTCGAGAACGCCTTTCGTATCATGGCCGAGCGGCAGAAGTCGGGGAAACCGGTGGATAAGAGCAGTGCCGTGCTCGCCGCGGCTCGGGAGGTGGCCAACCCGATCGCATTCGCCATCACGATCATCGTCGTCGTATTTGTACCGTTGTTTGCACTGGAAGGGCTTGAAGGTAAGTTGTTTAAGCCAATGGCATTCACCATCAGTTATGCAATGGCCGGATCGCTCGTGTTGACGCTGACGATTATTCCCGTACTCGCAGCATTGATACTTAAACCAAAAGACGAGCGCGATACCTTGCTGGTTCGAGTGATAAAGAGTCGGTATCTGCCGCTGCTTGATTGGTCGCTCGCAAACAAGAAGAAGGTTGTGATTTCCGCGGTGGGCCTATTAGTCGTGAGTCTTTCGCTGTTTCCATTCCTCGGCAAAGAGTTCATGCCTACTTTGCAGGAAGGGTCAATCATGTGGCGAGTGACCTCGATACCTTCGGCGTCGCTGGAACAATCCATCAAGATCTCAAAAGACATCGAAAACGCCCTGACCAAATATCCTGAGGTCAGAACAACGGTGGCGATGATTGGGCGTGCTGAGAAAGGCGAAACAGCCGATGTGAATTACATGGAGATTTACACCGAGCTGAACCCGGAAGACGAGTGGCCCGTTAAGCGCACTGTTCCGGAACTCGCCGATCAAATGCGCGAGGAGTTGGAAACAGTTGTACCGACGGCAGTGGTTGCGTTCACCCAGCCGATTCAGATGCGGGTTGAAGAGCTGATATCTGGTGTTCGCGCAACACTTGCTACGAAGATCTATGGCGAGGATTTAGAGGAGCTCGATCGTCTCAGTGAGGAAATCAAAAATGCTATTGCAGATGTTGAGGGTGTTGCGGATCTTTCCCTGGAGGCAAACGTAGGTAAACCTCAGATTCGGATTCAAGTTGATAGACAACAACTGGCGCGGTACGGCCTGAATGCCGACGATGTGTTATCGGTCGTGCGCACCGGCATAGGAAACGAGCCTGTCTCATCGCTTATTGATGGCGTTCGCCGCTTCGATATCACAGCTCGCATCGCAGACGCCTCGAAAGCGTCGGTGCAGGCAATCGGGCAGATTCCAATTCGAGCAGGGTCTGGAGCGATCGTGCCACTGTCGGTCGTCGCAGATATCCAGGTTGCCGAAGGATACTCATTCATACGACGTGAGCAGTTGCAGCGCTATGCGGTCATTCAAATGGATGTTCGTGGAAGAGATATTGATGGATTCGTCAACGACGCGAACGCTGCTATTGAGGCCAATGTTGAACTGCCCGCCGGGTACTGGATCGAGTGGGGTGGCGCGTTCGAGAATCAGCAACGCGCGCTGACTCGGTTGTCGATAATCGTTCCACTAACGATTTTCTTTATCTTCGTCCTGCTTTACACGGCGTTCAACTCAATCAAGTTCGCAACAATGATCATTGCGAACGTGCCGTTTGCGACCATTGGCGGCATTTTCGCATTGTTCGTCAGTCGCCAATACGTATCGGTCCCGTCGGCAATCGGCTTCATAGCCGTTTTTGGTGTGGCAATGTTGAACGGGATTGTACTGGTGAGCTTCATTAACGGATTGCGTGAAACGGGATTGTCTGTTGCGGAGGCAGTTCGCAAAGGTGCGGAGCTTCGCTTACGTCCGGTGCTAATGACCGCCAGCGTCGCGATTCTGGGATTGTTGCCTATGTTGCTGTCATCCGGCGTCGGCGCAGAGACGCAGCGGCCATTGGCCTCAGTGGTCGTCGGTGGTTTGATCACTTCGACATTCCTCACGCTGATTCTGCTGCCGGT
>CAYTNO010000521.1:0-1886 GCA_964439125.1 uncultured Woeseiaceae bacterium
ACAACATATCCAATCATCGGGATCTCCTTCGGGGGTAGTAACTGTGTTTGATTATCAACTTGGCAACTTGGCAACTTGCTGCTAGCGCCGTTCCTATGCAATGTTGGCAGGGAGACATTATTTTCGGGGCAGCCTGTCAACATCATATCAGGCGAGAGGCTGGTTTCGGCCATTAGCGGTCCGTCTTGCGACGGCTATTCGGACTGCACCGGATGAGCCCGTGCCAGAACCGCCGGTCTCGACCGAGACAGCGCCCAAGCCTATCGATGGGCTTCCCGAAACGACTGGCGCTGCGGTTTGGGCGCAGCTTCAGTCAGAAGATTATCAAACTAACTGGTCTCTATGGCCCGGGCGTGGTGAACTTTACGAGGGACAAGAGCCGCACGGAATGCTACTGACTACCTACCTAAATGATGCAGCGCTGGCCGCCGTTGAAGACAGCATGGGGACCATGCCGGCAGGGTCCTTTGTCGTGAAAGAGAATTACACACCGGACAAAACCCTTGCAGCCGTAACGGTGATGTATAAAGTCGCCGGCTACAACCCGGATCACAATGATTGGTTCTTCACAAAACATCTCGCTGACGGGACGCTCGACAAAATGCCAAATGGTATGGCGATGGAAGGAAAACTGCCCGGCTGTCAGGGCTGCCATAGCGCCAAGAGAGACAACGACTACCTTTTCACAGGTACGATCACGGCCGTCGGCAACGAGTAGTTTGCTACAAATTTTGGAGTGAATGTCTGCTACGGGTCAGTAGCAGTCGTTCGTCAGTACAACGACAGTAAAAAATGGGAAGAGAAACTGCTGTATCGGCGCCGCGAATGGGGCGTAGTGTAGTGTCGATACTCGGCTTGCTGTTATTGTAAGCTGGTCGCATTACTCACAACGATTTCAGCTGGGTTAGTGGCCAAGAAACGCAGGCGTCAGTCAAAAACACGTAAGAAAAAGCTGTCTAGCAGACTCTTAAAATGGTCAGTGATATTGATTGGCGTGCCCGTCGCCATCAGCTTCCTGTTGATACTCCCCTTGCGCTGGCTAAATCCAGCGACGACGGCATTCATGCTGCGTGACGACGTAGAACCGTTGCAGCATGAGTGGACAGACTGGTCAGTCCTCGGCACCGCGATGCCATTAGCCGTGGTCGCGTCCGAGGATCAGCGTTTTGCGGATCATTTCGGCGTGGACTTGAAGTCGATCAAGAAATCACTCGATGAGGCGGAAGACGGGGGCCGAGTGCGAGGCGCGTCGACCATTTCGCAGCAACTGGCGAAGAATCTGTTCTTATCACCGAGCCGAAGTTTTATGCGTAAAGGAATTGAGGCCTACCTGTCTGTTGTCATTGAAATCTGTTTGCCCAAACGTCGTATCCTGGAGATCTACGTCAACATCGTTGAACTGGGACCGGGTATCTACGGCGTCGGGGCAGCTAGTCGACAGTTTTTTGGCAAGACGCCGACGATGCTCACCGACTCGGAGGCCGCACTACTCGCCGCGATACTTCCAAACCCGATTCGACTCAAAGCGGGTGCACCGTCACTGTATGTGCGCGAGCGGCAGGACTGGATTGTGCAGCAGATACAACGACTCAGGCGAGAGGCGTGGCTGACGCGATTGGATTAAGGATTTCAATTTAGTGGGATCAGACCCCTCTTTTTCTCTCCGGTGTTTCGCAACGACACCGACAGTGGGTCAATTTTCGATGCCAACTTACAATTAGGTTCGGAATCTAGAATGGGTGGCTGCTTTGGGTCACTAGCAGGCGAGCGGCTGCTTTCGGGGGGTACACCGGCCGCTCAGGAGCCAGCATGTCATGCATTGAGAAAGAACAACCTGGCTCGTCACCGGGCCGATTCGTAGATAGACGCAGATGCCTACTGTAGTA
>CAYTNO010000522.1:0-1883 GCA_964439125.1 uncultured Woeseiaceae bacterium
GATGTAATAGTCCTCAAGCATGCCCGCCAGCCAGTTGAAGCCCCGCTCACCGGTGAGAATGGAGCCGACAAGGACCATGTGCCCCCACATAAAGAGCGCGAGCACGAGCCCGCTGCCACCGCTCAGGAGTTCGTAGGTGAGTTGTCGAGATGCCTCAACTGATCGTGCGAGGGTCTTCATTCAGGATCCAGTACCGTCATTATTTGTGGGTTCTCTTCCCCTTCTGCGAGCAACACATGACAGTTGTCACACTCGCCTGATATCTGCTTGCGATCGGCTGTTCGCATTTTCTTGGTGTGACAGCGTTCGCAACCAGGCGATTGTTCATGGCCAATGTGGTTGGGATAGGTGTTCCACCAGACTTTCATCTGCGGGAATACGTTGACCGAGTAAACATCGCCAAGCGCATCTGCGGCCGCACTAATCGCATCCGCATTTTCTGTGGCAAGCTCCGGATAGTTCTCCGCATAAAATTTCTTGAGCTCGTCATCAATGACGACGCGTGCCTCTTCATGCGACGCGTACTCCGCATCAATAATGCGCAGACCTTCGCGCTTTACGAACGGCAGAGACCGGTCGACAAGACCTTCGCGGATGACGCGGTCAACCTCATCGTCCGCAGGCCGGTAAATATGACTCGGTCGGTTGTGGCAATCGACGCAATCCATCGTTCGCCAGACACCGCCTTCTTCCGGCGCCCTCTTGTCCGCATAGTTCGTAACCGTGCCGTCCGCACCGGTGTATTCAACCTCGTAAATCTCTTCACGAGTTTCGTCTGACCGGTAACGAATCTCCATGCCCGGGTCGACATGCCAGTGGATGCCGTGTGATACGGCTCCGTCGGCACCACCAACCTTGAGCAAGAGCGCGGTTGTCAACTCGGTGTTGGCCTCGTCATCTTCGTAGTGCTTTATGACTTTGAGCTTGTCGCCAACGAATTTGGTCGGCCAGTGACATTGTTCGCAGGTATCACGAGCCGGGCGCAGATCATGTAGCGGCGTCGGAATCGGGCGCGGGTACAGGTCAAGCGCGACAGACACCAGCTGCCAGGCGCCGTCCAGCTTGGATTTTACGAACCAGTCAGCTCCCGGGCCAATGTGGCAATCGGCACATGCGACGCGCGAGTGAGGAGACCGCGAATGCGCTGTGTGCTCTGGTTCCATCACCGAATGGCACGCCAGTCCGCAGAACTCGACGGACTCCATTACCTCGACACCTTTGTAGGTTGCGCTCGCGAGGATGATGATATTAACCATCGTTGCGCCCAGGAAAATCAACAGCCAGCGACGCGTGTGCGGCACGTTCAGGTCGAAGACGGGCATCGACAATGCCCCTTCCCCACCGGGCGTCTTGCGTATTTTGCGACGGTACAGTACGGCACCAATTGGAATCAAAACCAGGCCGAACGCAAAGATCATCGGCAGAATCAGGAAGGTCAGGATGCCCAGGTACGGTCCACCCTCGAAACCAAACTGCTGCATCGTAAACAGGCTTGCAATGAGCACCAGGCTCGCGACAGCCAGCGCGGTACCGATCAGGCTGATCGCATTGTGCGTGATGGATGCAAAAAAACTTCTAAACATGCTGTTCCTCGATTTCTGTCGGGTTCCCGGGCTAGGGTGTTCTTAGCTGTTTATTCTAGTCTAGCGATACGCCGAATGTGTTTAATATTCGATTGGTACCGGACTTGATATGCGGGTTTTCCGCAATCGCAACTAGCCGTCGTCCTGCTCGGTCGAGTCCTCACGGATGGCCTCACCGCGCTCTTCTGCTCGCGAGAAAGGCGGCTTTCCCGTCAGCCAGGCCGTATCCATCGGATACACCGCTGGATCGAAGATGACAAAGTAGAAGTGCCAGATAAGGATTGCCAGAGTAGCCAGAAT
>CAYTNO010000523.1:0-1881 GCA_964439125.1 uncultured Woeseiaceae bacterium
GCTTTTTTACTACTGACACCTGACACCTGAAACCTTCAACAGCAGGAGACTCATGAGGAGCGGCGACAAGACACTCCACCAGCCACCCGATGCCACTGCAAACAAGTAGAAAGACCACCAGATGCAGAAGTCACCGAAGTAGTTGGGGTGGCGTGTATACCGCCACAGCCCCGTGTCGAGGACTCGTCCCTTGCTATCTCCACGAGCTTTGAATTGCGAAAGTTGGTAGTCGCCACCCGCCTCGAATACGAAACCGACGAGCCATAGCGCGGCCGCAACACCGTCAATCCAGTTGAGCGCAGAGCCCGACGTAATAGCGGGCAGTAATGGCAACGCGACTAACCAGGCCAGCACACCCTGCAGGCCGAACACGATATAGAGGCTCTTGAACTTAAATCCAGGCTCGTTGTTCGCTCGAATTGACTGGTAGCGATAGTCCTCCGGCTCACCCCAGTTACGCGCGGTGATATAGATCGACAGACGCAGCGCCCATATTGCGACCAACACCAGTACTAATTGGCCCTTGATGGAAAGCGGCTCCGCTGCCAATGCAAATACCACGGCAGCAACCAGGAAGAACAACGACCACAAGCTGTCAACGAAACTGACATCGTTCTTGATAACGCTGAGCAGCCAGCTGGCGACACCAACGCCAATAATGACAAGCAGCGCAATTGAATAAGGATGCTGCAACATCAGCTGCGCTCTGCAATCCAGTTGCGGTGCCGACCCGGCATGCCGTCCAGGTTCTCGGACAGCCACATCAGTATCGGCATCATGACCGCCCAGCCAATCGCCAAAGCTATAAGGCTTGCAACCTGGTTAACCAGGACAATGCCGCCGAGTTCCTGTCCAGCAATATATGATGCCGGACCGCCATAGAAACCAAAGAACGCTGCAAGTTTGGGCTTGCCGCGTAGCCATCGCATCGACACGTTTAACGTTGTCGCGAACAACATCCACATCGTGATGATCCAGTATGGCGCGAAATACTCGCTGAACAAACCGGCCTTGTAGGTAACCCAGCCCGCAGCGACGAGCATGCTGTCGAAGCCTGCGCCGATCAGCGCACAAGCAATAACGAGCAATGCTTCCTCAACCGGCTTGCGCGCCGCCCGCAGGTGTAAGACCAGAGCTACTAGTACTGCAATCGGCCCGATCCATGGCATTTGCTGGGCGCCGCCGATCACGGATGACAGCCAGGCGATCTCAAATACTGCGAAATTGACGATAAGTCCCATGTCAGCGCACCGCCTTTTGGAACAGGTAGTGGCCTATGAACCACTCGTGCCCTTCGTCATAGTCGAACAACTCGGCGCACGCCATGAAGAACATTCGCCAGCGTTGCCACCAAAGCGAAGCATCGGCCTCACCATAGCAGTCAGCAAGAATTGGCATGATCGCGGCTTCGTTCTTGTCCATGTTTTCCAGCCAGGCATTGCAAGTCTTGGCGTAGTGTTGACCATTCCAGTTCCACCGCTCGACGATGCTCAGGTTCTCGGCGAAGCGCAGCGGTAAGTCAGCGCTCGGCATAATTCCACCACTAAAGAAGTGCCGGCTCATCCAGTCAGTCGGCCCCTTATCGATGTACTCGTAAGGTGTCGTGCGATGACAGAATATGTGCATAAAGAAGCGGCCCTCGGGCAACAACCACTCGTCAATGCGACGGAAGAGTTCGCCGTAGTTACGCATGTGCTCGAACATCTCGATTGAGACCACTCGATCAAAGCGTTTATCGGTTGCAAAATCATTCATGTCGCAGGCAATGACATCGATGTTCTGAATCGACCGCTCACTCGCTTGTTTGAGAATGAACTCTCGTTGTGAACTGGAGTTGGAAACCGACGTAACGGATGCGTTGGGAAAGTGCTCTGCAACCCA
>CAYTNO010000524.1:0-1880 GCA_964439125.1 uncultured Woeseiaceae bacterium
CGGGGCGCAACGGCTCCTCGTCCTGAGCATGCACGGGCGAGCTCAGGCTGATCGTCAGGAGCAAGAGAAACAGGTAGCGGGTCGGTGTCATTGGCAGGTTTTCGGTCATCAAAAGTACTCAGGAGTGGCGCAGCTTAACGCCTTGATTTGTGACTGTCACAGACACAGTTGGTTTTTTTGAACAAATGCTTACGCCAAACGCTTGAAATTTGGCCACTCATGCCTATTATTAGCACTCCTCGCGGTCGAGTGCTAATAATGCTCGATCCGAAAACTGCAAATAGTCAGTTCGTAATCAATAACTTATAGGAGATATGCCCCATGAAGATTCGTCCGCTTCATGATCGAGTCATCGTAAAGCGCATGGAAGAAGAGCGCACATCCCCCGGTGGAATCGTAATTCCCGATGCCGCGGCTGAAAAGCCGATCAAAGGCGAAATCGTTGCCGCAGGTAACGGCAAGATCCTCGAGAACGGCGATGTACGCGCTCTCGACGTCAAAGTTGGCGACAAGGTGTTGTTCGGCAAATATGCCGGCACCGAAGTCAAAGTCGACGGCGACGAGCTGCTGGTGATGAAAGAAGACGACATCATGGCAGTTATCGAAGGCTGAATGCCCGCTAACTGTACTAACCCGTTTAACGATTGGAACGCGGCATACGCCGCTCCAGAAGATTTAAAAAGGAAATAGAAATGGCTGCTAAAGAAGTACGTTTCGGTGATGACGCGCGGCAGAAGATGTTCGCAGGCGTAACCGTTCTTGCCAACGCCGTCAAGGTAACGCTGGGCCCGAAAGGTCGCAACGTTGTGCTCGACAAGAGCTTCGGCGCACCGACGGTCACCAAAGATGGTGTCTCGGTTGCTAAGGAAATCGAACTCGAAGACAAGTTCGAAAACATGGGCGCACAGATGGTCAAGGAAGTTGCTTCCCAGACATCAGATGTTGCGGGTGACGGAACAACGACCGCTACGGTTCTCGCGCAGGCAGTTTTGCGTGAAGGCCTGAAGTCTGTCGCTGCCGGCATGAACCCGATGGACCTCAAGCGCGGCATCGACAAAGCGACTCATGCGATCATAGCTGAGCTGCAGAAGTTGTCGAAGCCTTGTGAAGACCATACGGCGATTTCACAGGTTGGCTCAATCTCTGCCAACTCAGATGTAGAGATCGGCGAGATCATTTCTAACGCCATGCAGAAGGTCGGCAAAGAAGGCGTTATTACGGTCGAAGAGGGCTCCGGTCTCGATAACGAACTCGATGTTGTCGAGGGTATGCAGTTCGATCGTGGTTACCTGTCGCCGTACTTCATTAACGATGCACAGAGCCAGCAGGTTGAACATGAGAATCCCCTGATTCTTCTATACGACAAGAAGATCTCCAATATTCGCGACTTGCTGCCGATCCTTGAGGGTGTTGCCAAAGCTGGCCGCCCGCTGGTTATCGTGTCAGAAGATGTCGAAGGCGAAGCACTTGCGACACTCGTTGTTAACAACATTCGCGGCATCGTGAAGGTTGCTGCTGTTAAGGCTCCTGGCTTCGGTGATCGCCGCAAAGCCATGTTGCAGGACATCGCAGTCCTGACAGGTGGCCAGGTTATCTCGGAAGAAGTTGGCCTGTCTCTTGAAAAGGCAACGCTTGACGATCTTGGTGAAGCAAAGAAGATCCAGATCACCAAGGAAAACACGACGATTATTGACGGCGCAGGCCGTCCTGAAGACATTCACGGTCGTGTCGAGCAGATCAACGGTGAGATTGAAGACTCTTCGTCGGATTACGACAAAGAGAAACTGCAGGAGCGCGTTGCCAAGCTGTCCGGCGGTGTCGGGGTTATCAAGGTTGGCGCTGCGACTGAAGTCGAGATGAAAGAAAAGAAAGCACGCGTT
>CAYTNO010000525.1:0-1880 GCA_964439125.1 uncultured Woeseiaceae bacterium
CGGCAAGAACTGGCTGCGCGTGTCACGAGACAGAGACTCGAAAGCGGGTGTTCTCTCTCGCGAGCACGATATGCGCCGCATCAAGGCCGAGAACCGCGAATTTCAGGCTCGCTTCGATAGCGCCAGAAAATTAGTGCAGGATGGAAGGACGCGCCTCAACCAGCTCGAGGAGCGGCGAGAAACTTCACAGAGCGATTCCGCAACTCATCTTGGTGAATACTCTGAGATCAAGGCTGCGCTTGATGCTTCCAAGTACCGAATGGACCAGGCGTCTGCCCGGCAAACAGCAATTGCCGAAGAGACCGGCGAGATCGACAGCCACAGAATCGAAGCCGAAGAGCAGTTACGTGAGTCTCGTCGAAGCTCCGATCAAGCCAGTGAGTCACTGACGGAACTGGAAGCGTTGCGTGCGAACCTCGATGCGCGGCGCGAAGAACTGCGAGCCGAGCTGCGGCGCGTCAGGGATCAGGCTGACGAAGATCGGCAGACGGTTCAGAACATCACGATTCAGTTTGAGAGTCGCCGATCAAGCAAGGACTCGGCGGCTCAAAACCTCGATCGCATGCGTGCGCAACTGACGCAGTTCGAGAGCCGCGAGGTCGATATTCGTGAGCAACTCGAACAGCGAGTAACACCGTTAGCGGACCAAAAGCTGTCGCTTGAGGAGCATTTGAAGACTCGAATTGATGTTGAGGACGAAATGTTGTCGGCGCGCAAATTGGTCGAGCAAGTCGAGGCCACACTTCGAGATCTTGATCAGTCGAGATTGCAAATCGACCAGTCGGTGGAAGAAGCGCGCAGCAATGTAAATGAAGCCGAAATGGGATTTCGTGAAGTCCGCGTCAGGCGTGAGGGCTTCGTCGAGCAACTCGAAGCGACGGATTTCGAGCTTGACGCGCTGGTCGCAGAGTTGGATGAAGAGATAACGGCTGAAGCGTGGGAAGAAAAGCTCGAGAAGATCCGACGCCGCATCGACAGGCTTGGCCCGATCAACCTTGCCGCGATCGATGAGTTCAAAGAGCAATCTGAACGTAAAGAATATCTCGATTCACAGCTGGCCGATCTGAACAGCGCGCTGGAAACGCTCGAAGGTGCTATTCGGAAAATCGATCGCGAAACACGTTCGCGTTTTCGAGAGACGTTCACCAACGTCAATGCGGGATTCCAGAATCTGTTTCCGAAGCTCTTTGGTGGAGGCCATGCCTACATGGAGCTAACAGGTGATGATTTGTTGTCCGCCGGCGTTACTGTAATGGCGAGGCCACCGGGTAAACGCAACAGCACAATTCACCTGTTGTCAGGTGGCGAGAAAGCGCTGACAGCTGTCGCATTAGTGTTCGCTATTTTTGAGTTGAATCCCGCGCCGTTCTGTCTGCTGGATGAGGTCGATGCGCCGCTTGACGATGCAAACGTTGCCCGCTTCTGCGACATCGTCCAGACTATGTCTGACAAAGTACAATTTGTTTTCATCACTCATAACAAGGTGACCATGGAGCTTGCGCGACAATTGACCGGGGTAACGATGCAAGAGCCTGGCGTTTCGCGCCTGGTGTCGGTCGATCTCGATGAAGCAGTGAAAATGGCGGCAAGCTAGGTCGTTGGCTGATGGACGGTTTACGCTGGTGGCTACTGTTCTTTGGAATGCTGGTAATTGTCGGCGTCTATTTCTATACGCGTAGACAGCGAGCAAAACCCCAGGAAGATCACACCGACGCCGCTCGCGTTGCTCCCACAATCGACGGAGAAGCGATCGAGTCGGATGTAGAAGATTCCGCATTACTCGAGAGCGAAGACCAAGAATCGAGTGACGAGCTGCCCACCGATATCCCGCAGAAAATAGTGACGTTGCGAATAATCGCTCGCAATGGCGGTGCTTTTCG
>CAYTNO010000526.1:0-1879 GCA_964439125.1 uncultured Woeseiaceae bacterium
CAATCGCATCGGTCGGAACAGTCAGGGCGTCTTCGTGCTTTTCGTAGGACACTGTAAATCTTGCGAACATGCCGGGCACGAGGTAACCGTCTTTATTGTCGACGAACACGGTGGCTCGGAACGTACCACTGCGAGTATCGATGGTCGGACTTATGCGGCCGATGGTCGCTGCAAATTCTGTGTCAGGCATTGAATCGACCCGCAGCCTCGCGCTATGGCCAACCGAAAACTTGGCCAATTCCGTTTGTGGAATCTGCAGATAAGCGACAAGTTCCGCGGTATCAGTAATGTGAAAAGCGACGCTATTTGCACTAACGTTCTGGCCCAGTTTGATGTCGCGAGATGAAATGACGCCACTGATCGGCGCACGGATCTCGGAATAATCGTAGTTCAGCTTCTTGAGTTCATAGGTCGCCTGTAGTGCAGCGACGTCATACTTCAAACCGTCAAACATTGACTCGCTGACAAGCCCGCGTTTGGCAAGATCGCTATAGCGATCAAATTCTTTGCTTGCCTTGTTCAAATTCGCTTTGGCGGCCAGCATGTCGAGCCTGAGTCTCTCGCCATCGAGCCTGGCCAAAGCCTGACCCTGCGAGACCCAATCACCTTCTTCGACCAGTAGCTGCACGACCTCGCCCTGCGCCCGCGCGAGCGCTGGCGAATCGATGTCAGACGCTATCGTCGTGGTTGCATGATAAGTGGCGTAAATGTCTTCACGAATGGGGAATGCGACTTCGACCGGAACCGGCGTGGCGGCCTGAATCTCCTCAGCACTGGAATTGCTGGCTTCACCAACACCGCAAGCTTGCAGAAGCGCGGCGCTGGATACGATGGTTGCGGCGATTAGCAGTTTAATGGTTGTCATTACATAGGACCGATTGACGTTGTATTGGTGTTGTAGTGAAGTATAACACTAGCTCGGTATAACGCAACCCTGATATTGATATTCCCGTTCATTTTATCCCTATAACAATCAATTACTTAAGAAATCGTTGCGGCTGCCCGTCTGTGTCTTGTATGGAGTAGATGCGCGAACGAGCGATTTGGATCGAAATGAACCGTGATTCGGCAGGGTGATCATCAGATACAATGGGCGGCAACACACACAGGCCAAAACCAATGCTCCGATCCAAGTCTTCCAAATTCCTTAGCGTTGTCCTGCTGTTGATCCCCACCATCGTCCTGACGGATGAGGCGACGACGTTGCAGGGAATCATGCAGGGGTTGCGTGACAACCTCGTCGAAATTAGCGACGGACTGCTAACCGACGACTACGCGCTGGTCACTCGAGGCGCAACGGCGATTGCCGAACACCCACAAATTCCGCCTGAGCAGGTGCAGCTCGTAGCGAAGGAGCTCGGGCCGGAAATGCCGGCGTTCAAGCAATTTGATGTTCGCGTGCACAACCTGTCGCTGGAGATCAGTGCTGCCGCCGCGGCCGGCGACCGAGCCGCTGCAATATCAGGCTTTCAACAAATGATCGAAGGTTGCTTCGCCTGTCACGCTGCCTACAAGGATCGGGTCGCGGCTGTTTTGAAGAAAAACTGATTACTCGACGTCGATAATAATCTTGCCGCGCGCGTGGCCGTCTTCCGAATGCCGAATCGCCGCCGGCACCTCACGCAGTGAAAAGTGACTGTCGATAACGGCAGTTACTTTGCCCGATTGCATGAACTCACCCAACGTCGCCAGATCCTCGGGATCCATGTCCGCCAAAATCATGACGAACTCCTGATCCACGAACGGCGACAGCAACATTGCATTAATCGGTCGCACCATCGGACCGAGCCAGTCGCCTTTGCCACCGCCTACAATTATAAACGTCCCCTCCGGTTTAAGAACGCGGCGGTTGGCCAACAGCGAGTGATTACTAACCATG
>CAYTNO010000527.1:0-1877 GCA_964439125.1 uncultured Woeseiaceae bacterium
AATTCAGCCGCAGATGATTCTCCTGCACAAAACTCTCTTCAATGTCGAAGGTCTCGGCCGCGAGTTGTACCCGCAGCTTGATCTCTGGAAGACCGCACATCCGGTGCTGAAGCGCTGGATGAACGAACAGGTTGGACCACGTGCGGTGCTCGACGACTTCCGCGAAAACCTGCCGCAACTGCGTCAGTCGTTGCGCGACCTGCCAACCGTTCTCAAGCAGATTGCCGACCAGGCATCATTGGACGATCCGACTGGCAGGAAGCAAGTGGACGAAATTCAGAAGCTGCGAGCGGATATACGGGAACAGCAGCGCCAGCGTTACTGGCTTACCGCTACGGCAACCGGTGTTATCAGTGGCACTTTGTTGCTGGCTCTCGAGGGCAACGTCTATTTGGCCGCTGCACTGTACGCCATTGCTGCTATTACGGCTTTTGTCGCCCGCCCGCGGCGCGACTAGAGGTTGTTGATCATGTTTTTGCGACAACTCGCCAGGCTTCTCCTCTGGATGGGTGGATGGACAGTTGTGGGCGGTGTGCCGAATGTCCGCAAAGCCGTGGTTATTGCAGCGCCCCACACGTCGAACTGGGATGGTTTCTGGGCCATGGTCTACAAGGCTTACATCGGCATGGAAATTAACTGGTTCGTAAAGGACTCGATGTTTTGGTTTCCTCTCGGCAATCTGCTGCGGGCTTTTAACGGAGTTCCCCTCAATCGGAGCAAGGCTCGTTCGGCCGTCAGCGAAGCGATCGCCGCCTTCGATAAGACTGATCAATTCTATTTTGCCCTGGCCCCTGAGGGCACGCGCAGAAAAACCCGTGGCTGGAAGAGTGGCTTCTACCGCATTGCCGATGGCGCCAATGTGCCGGTGGTGCTTGCCTTCCTTGATTACCGAGGCAAGAGGCTGGGAATCGGCCCGACATTGACGCTGACCGGCGACAAGGATGCTGACCTCGCGATTTGCCGCTCGTTTTACGAATCAATTGGCGGACACACACCCGAAAAAACAAGCCCGGTTGTGTTTGCACACTAGTTCGAACAATGACAAACAACGAAAATCCATCGAGACCGCATCGTCCGATTCGCAGTTTTGTACGTCGTACCGGACGACTAACGCCACCGCAACAACGCGCATTGACAGAGCTATGGCCAGCCTACGGTGTCGATCCTGGCAGTGCGGTAATTGATCTGGACGCCGTGTTCCGTCGAACCGCGCCACGGGTACTTGAAATCGGTTTTGGCAACGGTGAAACGCTCGTGCAACAGGCCGCCGACGATCCCGACTGTGATTATCTCGGCATCGAGGTTCACGAGCCGGGTGTTGGGCATTGTTTGCTAAGCACACAAAGCGCCGCCATTTCCAACCTGAGGTTGATCGCACACGACGCGATTGAGGTGCTTGAGGCACATGTGCCGCTCGGCTCCTTGCGGCGAATTAACCTCTATTTCCCCGACCCGTGGCCGAAGAAACGGCATCATAAACGTCGCATTATTCAGCCTGCATTCCTCAAGCTGTGTGCAGATCGCCTGGCAGAAGGTGGTGCACTTCATGTCGCAACGGATTGGGCGAATTACGCAGAGCACATCGATGAGACGCTTGCAAAGTCGGACCTGTTTCGCTGCAGCGAACGCCGCGAGCATGATGGTGACCAACCGCTCGATCGGCCGATGACGAAGTTTGAACGTCGCGGCCTCAGGAAGGGCCACCGAATCTGGGACTGGCGGTTCGAAAAACTTTGATAACTGTCGCGGCTAAAGCCGCTCCCACAGTTCTTCCAGACATCCCACATGGCTGTCTAGCATTTGTGGGAGCGGCTTTTCCCCTCTACGGGGGATAATAAGCCGCGAGGCCTTACATACTTGTCGCGCCCGTCGCATAA
>CAYTNO010000528.1:0-1875 GCA_964439125.1 uncultured Woeseiaceae bacterium
AGTGGCCACGACGAGGCAACACCGAAGAGGGCCAGCGTGTGCACGAACTTCATTTGCAGATTGCTGCGCGCGAACCAGCGTGTGTTGCTCCTGTGGGTTTGGCCTGGCAATTGATTCTGGAGCAAAAGCCCTCGCTAAAACTACACGCACCCGACGGTAATCATTCCAATCGACAAGGTGCGCTGTTAACTGCGTATGTTCTCTACGAAGTAATAGCGGGCAAACACGCTGCGGATTTGCCAAATATTTCTAGTCTCAAAGTCTCTCCGGAGGTGCAGGAGATCTTGCGCAATAGCGCATCAGAAACTATCAAGGCAACATTTTATTGCCCTTAGGTTCAGACACCTCAGGCTGTTCTGGATTTTCCGCCGGAAAAGCGACGGCGATTGCCACTGTGATGTTTAGGCGCGCCGCTTCTTTTCTTCTTGCCCGGTCCAGCGCGTTGCGCATTCGACCTTTGTTGTCCACGCCCCTTGCTGATCGGCTCCGCTTTGATGCGCGGATCTGGCTCGTAGCCAGGAATAATCACTTTATCGATATCACGCTTGAGCAGGCTCTCGATATCGCGCAACAACTTCAGTTCATCAACGCACACGAGTGAAATGGCATGGCCGTCGAGACCTGCGCGTGCTGTGCGACCGATGCGATGCACATAATCTTCGGACACATGTGGTAGCTCGAAGTTAACAACGTGCGGCAGGCGTTCGATGTCGAGACCGCGCGCGGCGATATCTGTTGCAACCAAGATTCGAACGTTGCCGTCCTTGAAGTCTTTTAGTGCTTTCGTCCGTGCACCCTGGGACTTGTTGCCATGAATCGCGGCAGCCGTGAGGCCGTCGTCAGAAAGCTGTGTCGCCAACCGGTTTGCAAGATGCTTGGTACGTGTAAAGACAAGTACCTGGCGCCAGTCGCCCTTGCCAATGAGTTCTGACAGGAGTTCGCGCTTGCGGCCTTTGTCTACCGGGTGTACGACCTGGCTGACACGATCAGCAGTCGGTTGGTTTGCAGCAACCTGGATCTCCGCAGGAGCATGCAGGAAATTAGCAGCCAGACCTCGAATTTCTTTTGAAAACGTTGCCGAAAACATCAAATTCTGTCGTTTGGCTGGCATGAGCTGTATGATTTTTCGTATGTCGCGGATGAAGCCCATGTCGAGCATGCGATCCGCTTCATCCAGCACGAGCACTTCGACTTTCGAGAGGTCGATCGTCTTCTGCTGTACATGGTCGAGCAAACGACCGGGCGTAGCAACAACGATGTCGACACCTTCGCGCAAGCGCGAAATCTGGGGTCGAATGCTGACACCGCCATAAATCTGCAACGATCGAATCGGCAAGTGGCAGCCGTAATTTCTTACGCTCTCGCTAACCTGTGCTGCGAGCTCACGTGTCGGCACGAGAATAAGAGCCCGGACGAATCGCCTGGCTGGCTTGTTTTGTTGCAATCGCTGTAACAACGGCAACGTAAAACCGGCTGTTTTACCAGTGCCGGTTTGGGCACAGGCCAAAACATCACGACCTTCAAGAATAGGCGGAATTGCTTCACGCTGGATGGGGGTCGCTTCGCTGTAACCCTGTTTTTCAACAGCACGAAGCAGTTCGGCCGAGAGGCCGAGTTGATTAAATAACATTTGGTGGTACTCCGAATACGTCTGACCCGCAGCAAGATAGTGCCATGCACGGTTCGGCCCAGACTGGAATTCTAATTAGTGACTCTGAGAGCGCGGAACTGCGGTGTCAAAGTGATTGGCGCGACCGATGTGCGCCAGGACGGAGCGGACTGTAACAGATGTGCAACGAAAAGAAAGGGTTATTCGTCACAGTGGCAAATAACACACTGTATTCGTCAGCAGAATCATGATGAATACGAGGCAGG
>CAYTNO010000529.1:0-1856 GCA_964439125.1 uncultured Woeseiaceae bacterium
GGCAACAAGGACAGATCGACATCGTCTTTCCCGATAATGACTTCCTGGCATACGGGCTCTTCTACCTCAATCGGGTTGACGTGTGCGAGCCTTCGAAATTCACGCAACTTACTGATCGTGTCTTCTGCATTTCTCGGCAGAGCCGGTGATTTCAGAAACGCCAGTTGTTTCCCGAACTCGCGCAACTCTCCCGCATTTTTCAGGCCAATGGTGGCGGCAACCCTTTTCTCTGTCCCGTACAAATTGCCAACTACCGGAAAGTTTCCTTCTGTTGGACTCTCAAACAACAACGCTGGCCCGCCGGCCTTGATCGTGCGGTGACATATTTCCGTCATTTCAAACGCCGGACTGACTTGCGTCTGAATTCGCTTCAGGTCTCCCTGTCTCTCAAGAAAATGCAGAAACTCGCGCTGACTGTGGTAGATGGAGCGACTATCCTCTGCCAGCGAAGTCAGTGTCGATTGAATAATTTGCGAAGGCCTGCGCATCATCGACCACCAACTGCGCCGCATGAAGCCATTCCCGCTTCGTTGAACCAGTAACCATTGCACAAGTCATCGGATACGAGTGACTTGAGTTCGTCCGTTGCCTCATCGGCCCCCAATGCTCCTCTGCGCACTTGGTCAAAGAGAGAAATAACATCCGGAGTGTGCTCCGACTGTGGGCTAATCCTGAAAATATCGGCGGCCGCTATCGAACCACGCAATGCGTGAACCAGGTTTTGCACTTTAGCCGACTGAGTCTGGATGCCGTTGATAACCAGAAATTCCTCGTCCTCACGAGTCGACAACATCAGCCCGTCCGGATAGTCGATGCAACAATATCCACAGGCGTCCTTCGGCACTTTATGCGCACGTGCGGTGTAACAGCGTGCGGAATAAGCGATCGGCATTCTTCCCCAGGCAAACACCTCGGACTCTATCCCTGCCGGCATCTCCTGGTGAAAATCCCTGACGACGTCTTGTGACAACTCAACCGGCATAACCCAGCGGGTCATACCCATGCCAACCAGCTTTCTCAAGGTTCTTGAATTGTAGATATTGAGCGATGCCCCACCGATGAAATTCGTTTTGCCAGCAAGCATCTGAACAGCCGACATGTCGTTTGCCTCGATCGGGATAGCCCCGTTCCCGCAAAGCTTCCGCACGTGGCCGAGTTCGGAATTGGCCTCAAGTAGGGCGAGAGTGGACAAGACGACTTCCTTACCCGCCGATCGCAAGCGCTCGGCGACCTCGATCCAATCTTCCAGACGTAACGAGCGCCGTTTGGAACATACGGTTTCACCCAGGTAAACAATGTCTATTGGCGTAGTCTCGACCGAGCGATAGAAATCGGTGATTTTTTCTTTGCCCCAGTAGTACTGAATCGGCCCGAGGGAGAGACGCACCGGTAGTGCTTTTCCTGAAGGGCTCATTGCCACTCCCTTTGGTAGGCGCCCAGTGTCGTCTGCACGCCTTCGGACACGGACGTCAGTTGTGACAGCCAGTCCTCATCCGGTATGAAGTTTTCCGGATCACGCATGCAAGCGTCGATAGCCGCGCGCATAACCCCGGTGACTTTTGCTACATAGGCAGGGCTACGCTGACGTCCTTCGATTTTTATCGCCGCCACGCCGATTCTCAGCAAGTCCGGCAGAATCGGTAAGGTATTAAGACTTGTCGGCTTCTCGATCGCATAGCCCGTCTCACCGTTAACGATGAATCGGCCCTTACAGATCGTCGGGTACCCCGCATTTTCGTCTTTATTTACCTGATCAATCAGTACCCCGTTCAATCGCGTCTCGAGATTGGAGTCTGTTTCCGACCAACGCACAAAGCTGGCCGGCGAACAAGCACCGAACGTGTTCGGGCCCTGCC
>CAYTNO010000530.1:0-1850 GCA_964439125.1 uncultured Woeseiaceae bacterium
GGAAAAGTTTCGCGCCTACCGCATAGACGAAGTAGACGGCAAGGTCTCAGCGGGTTTCTGCGAGCTGCGGCTGGACGACCTGACGGCCGGCAACGTTGTTATCAAAGTCAGTCACTCGACAATCAATTACAAAGACGCCCTCGCGGCAACGGGTGCTGGCAAGATCTTGCGCCGTTACCCACTTAACGGTGGCATAGACCTGGCCGGTACGGTGGTGAGCTCGGATGATGCGGACTTCGAGCCGGGCACGGCAGTGCTCGTCAACGGCTGTGGCCTCAGCGAAACCGTCGACGGCGGATACGCCGAGTACGCACGAGTCGATAGTGCGGGCGTCGTGCCTGTTCCCGATGGCATCACGGCTCTGCAAGCTATGCAGCTAGGTACCGCCGGTTACACAGCGGCGCTCGCGATTCATCGCATGGAACAGAATGGCCAGCGGCCAGAGAACGGACCAATCGTTGTGACGGGCGCGACGGGCGGCGTTGGCAGCATCGCTATCGACATGCTCGACGGCCGCGGCTATGAGGTCGCTGCTGTTACTGGCAAAGCGGCCGAAGAGGCTTACCTTAAGAGCCTCGGCGCCAGGCAGGTCTTGCTGCGTGGCGAGCTGGATCTCGGTAAACGGCCGATGGAAAAGGCGCTCTGGGCGGGCGCGATAGACAACCTCGGCGGCGACTACCTGGCCTGGATCACGCGCACAATGGACTACGGCGGCAACATCGCGAGTATCGGGCTGGCGTCCGGGGTCGCGCTGAACACGACGGTTCTTCCTTTCATATTGCGCGCTGTCTGTCTGCTTGGCATTAACTCGGTGGACACCCCAAGGGCGCTGCGCCTGGCAGTGTGGTCGAGAATCGGCGGCGATCTCCGGCCGCGACATCTCGACACGATCGGCGGCCGCACGATCGGGTTCGACGAGCTGCCCGCTGCGTTTCAGGCTTACGTGGATGGCAGCGTGACGGGCCGAACAGTCGTCGAGATTTCCTAGAACACCCGCCGGCCTCAAAATGTCGCATACCGATATTCGCTCTGCGAAGCGTTCCGACTGGGACAAGGAACTCGCAGACATCGCCGACTTCGTCTGCAATACAGAAATAGACAGCGACGTCGCGTTTGAAACGGCGCACTACTGCCTGATGGACGCCCTTGCCTGTGGGTTCCAGGCGCTCGACTACCGGGCTTGCACAAAACTGCTTGGCCCGGTCGGGTCGTGCGCAACGCTGGCTGGCGGCGCTCGAGTGCCGGGCACGTCTTACGAGCTTGAGCCGGTGATGGCAATGGGCAGAGCTCGATGCATTGTGCGCGGACCGGGAGAAACTTGCGGCCACGGCCGTGGATGACTTCATGGCATTATTGGTGGCCTGAAGACCGCGATCCAAAAAGCCCTGGCCGAACTTGGCCAGACGTATCCGCAAGGAACAGACGATCAGCTCGCGACGTTGCTCGCCGAACTGACGCGCTGGAATTCGCGCGTCAACCTTACGGCTATACGCGATCCTGTTGACATGGTCACCGGGCATCTGCTCGACAGCTTGTCGGCGAGGCCACACCTTCAGGGCAACGAAATCCTGGACGTGGGCACCGGCGCCGGCTTTCCCGGTTTGCCGCTGGCAATAGCGGAACCAGGGCGGCAGTTCGTGCTTGTAGACAGCAATAATAAGAAGGTCGCTTTCGTCGAGCATGTCAGTGGCCTATTGGGGCTGAGCAACGTAACGGCGATCAAAGCACGCACGGAAAACTTTGCACCCGGCAAACGCTTTGATACGGTGATCGCACGAGCGGTCGCAGCCTTGCCGCGCTTGCTCGAAATCGCCGGGCACCACGTACGAGAGGACGGGGTGTTCGTAGCG
>CAYTNO010000531.1:0-1843 GCA_964439125.1 uncultured Woeseiaceae bacterium
ATCCGGAACGTTTCAGCAAAGGCTTCTGCCTGGAAGATGCGGTTCGGGAATACGACCGGTTCAGCAGTTGACGCGGTCGCGGGTGTCTGACTCATGAATAAACCTGTACAAAAACGAACCTCTGATGCCGGCAATGGAGGCGAGCAGGTTCGCAATCGGATCAGCATCACCATTGATGGTCGGCAAATCGAAACGGAGGCAGGTCGTAACCTTGTACAGGTGGCGCGCGAGAACGGCATTTTCATTCCAAGCCTTTGCTACTTTGAGCATATCGAACCGCCCCTCGGCACTTGTCGGGTTTGCACCTGCCGGATCGACGGAGTGCCGGGTCCGGCCTGCACGGAGTCGGTGCGGGAAGGCATGGTCGTGCAGGCACTCACGGATGAGTTGAAAGATGCACGTGCCGCGATCGTCGAGATGATGTTTTCGGAGGGCAACCATTTCTGCGCAGGCTGCCAGAAGAGCGGTGACTGCGATTTGCAGCACATGGGCTACGAATTAGGCCTCTCCGCATCACGTTTCCCTCATGTCTTCAAGGACCGCCTTATCGATTTCAATCCCACGCGGATGATCATGGAACACAATCGCTGCATCAAATGCATGCGCTGCGTGAAAGAGGTTTTCACGGACGATGGGAGAGCCGTTTTTTCGTTCCGCTACCGCGGCAACGAAACCCGTGTCGGGATCGATTACGACGAGGAGGCCAAGCTCACAGACAAGCAGGCGCGCGATGCCATGCACTTGTGCCCGACCGGCGCCATCATTGTACGGGGTGAGATGCACGCCAGGCCCTTTGGCGATCGGCAATTCGACATGCGCTCAATGCAGCAAGAATTTACAGCGGAAGAACCGGTGTTAGCGCTGCCAAAGGAAAAGAAAACCATCGCCACCATCTCCCTTGCCGGCTGCTTTGGCTGCCATATGTCGTTGCTGGATATTGACCTGAAATTAATAGACTTGATCGAGATAGTGGATTTCAACAAGTCTCCGCTCAACGACATCAAGGAATTCACCAAGCAATGCGACATCGGCCTAATCGAAGGTGGCTGCTGCAATTCCGAAAACGTGGAGTCACTCAGGGAATTTCGGCGTAAATGCGATGTGCTGGTCGCTTTTGGCGAGTGTGCCATCTGGGGTGGACTGCCGGCCATGCGCAACACGATACCGCTCGGCGAATGTCTGGAAGAGGCCTACCTCAACGGCATGTCTTCTATGCCTGATGATTGCGAAGTCCCCTATCATGAAGACCTGCCGAAAATTCTCGACAAGGTCTATGCCTGCAGTGACATTGTGGACATCGACCATTTCATTCCCGGCTGTCCGCCAGATGCAGACCACATCTGGAGGTCAGTGTTAAGCCTGTTGTCCGGACAGCAACTTCCCGTTCCTTACTCCGAGTTCAAATACGATTAAGTCATGAACGACACCACTAGAAAGATCATCATCGATCCAGTAACCAGGGTTGAAGGCCACGGGCGCGTTACGGTTCAGTTGGATGAGCAGGGCAAGGTGGGCGACGCGCGCTTCCACATCGTCGAATTCCGCGGCTTCGAACGCTTCGTGCAGGGTCACCCGTATTGGGAGGCCCCCCTGCTGGTGCAGCGCTTGTGCGGTATCTGTCCGGTAAGCCATCACCTGGCGGCAGCCAAGGCCATCGATCAGATCTACGGCGTGGATCCGGAAGATCTACACCCGACGGCCACCAAGATTCGTCGGCTGCTGCACTACGCCCAGGTGTTTCAATCGCACGCGCTGCATTTCTTCTACCTGGCCTCGCCCGATCTTCTATTCGGCCTGGATGCGCCGGTCGAGAAGAGGTATGTGGGCGCAGTTGTACTTGAGC
>CAYTNO010000532.1:0-1842 GCA_964439125.1 uncultured Woeseiaceae bacterium
CGCCAGTGTCCTTATCCATTGATTGCCTCTTGCGTCAGATCCAGGCAACGCCTCGTAATTACGATCGACTCGTCCCTGCAATACATTGCACCGACGTTACGCCTTGCGACCGAGATAACGCAAGACGCCAACGAGTATCGCTGCTCCAGCGATAATTGAGATCCACGGCGGCATCTAGAGCAGCGGGCGCGGCACTAGGGAAGAATCGTCTTGAATATGAAGAAGAATACGATCGCGAGAAACGCCCCGGCTGGAATCGTGACCACCCACGAGACGAGAATGCGTGCAACAACGCGAAGATCGATCGCGTCGATACCACGTGCGAGACCTACGCCGAGCACGGCCCCGACCAGTGTATGCGTCGTCGATATTGGCATACCGGTGCCGGACGCAATGACGATGGTCGTCGCGGCTGCCAGCTCCGCAGCAAATCCACGACTTGGCGTTAGCTGCGTGATTTTCTTGCCAACCGTTGCGATTACGTGGCGGCCATACGTGGCCAGTCCAATGACGATGCCGCCACCGCCCAACGCAAGCACCCAAATTGGCAATGCCGACTTCGCCGCAATCTCGCCGGTCTGGGCAATACTAACAACAGCGGCAAGCGGTCCAATCGCATTGGCAACGTCGTTCGACCCGTGCGCAAAAGCCATGCCGCAGGCTGTCACGACCATAAGAACGCCAAACACGCGCTCGACAGTGTAAAAATGTTGGCTTTTTTCCGCCTTCGGATCAGGTTTAATGCGCTGAATCGCGATAGAACCGACAATAGCAATTGCAACCGCTATAGCGGTCGCGAGCATATAGCTCTGTGCCAGGTCGATTGTGAGCCCTACATGTTTAAGACCCTTGAGAATTGTAACCAGCGTGATCGTGAACGCCGCAAAAAACATGTATACCGGAACATATTTCTTCGCCATCGCAAGCGGATCGTCCTGGGTCAAGATCAGGCGTTGCACACTTTGATAAATCAGGTAAGCAATGAAACCGGCCGTCAATGGTGAAGCAACCCAGCTCATGACAATGGTCGCAACCTTGCCCCATTGCACGGCATCGACGCCAACACCTACCGCCGCGAAACCAACAATCGCGCCAACGATAGAGTGGGTAGTCGAAACCGGCCAGCCGTTCTTTGAGGCAATGAACAACCAGGTGCCCGCCGAAAGCAGTGCTGCAAGCATGCCGTAAACCAGAGTCTCCGGGTTGCCCGCCAAAAGATCAGTCTCGACGATGCCTTTGCGAATCGTCGACGTCACTTCACCGCCGGCGAGGACCGCGCCAAGAAACTCGAAAATAGCGGCGACGAGTATCGCTTGCTTGATCGTAAGTGCTTTTGAGCCGACCGACGTCGCCATTGCGTTTGCAACATCGTTCGCGCCAATACCCCAGGCCATGAAAATGCCAAACACAGCGGCAAGGGCTATATAGACGAGTTCTGCTTCCATCGAGCGATCCCCAGGAGGCCGGAGCGGCCCTTAATAATTATTATTAGTGTGAGAGCAACAGTTCGAGACGCCGGCCAACACGTTCCGCCATGTCAGCAATTTCGCCGGTCAACTCTATGACCTGGTACATGAATATGGCATCGATCGGATTCATGGACTCTTCGATTTTGAACAGTTCTCCGCGAAGCGCTGCCTGCTTGTCGTCAGTATCGGTTTCTATACGGTCCAGCTCTTCGATGAGTTCCTCGACAAGTGCAACCTCTGCGCCACGAAATCCTGCCGTAAAAAGCTCGTCGAGTTCACGAACGCTTTTTCTCGCCTGTTTGGCAGCATCTACATTGCGGTCGACGAATTCCAAAAACTGGTCGGCAATCTCTGCCGGAATCTTCAGTTTGCG
>CAYTNO010000533.1:0-1840 GCA_964439125.1 uncultured Woeseiaceae bacterium
ATGATTTTGTTGAGCTTGATGGACTCGATGTGCCCGGTGGCAACGCCCTCGTGGACCGCGCTTCCCTCGATGAGCGCTGCGCTGGGCGGCCGGATGAGGCCATCGACGTACCGGTACTTGTACCGGAGCGGACACATACGATACGTGTCTACCTGGCTGACGGAGATGTAATAGAAACGATCTACGCTCTCGAGGAACTCAAACACTCTTATGTAATCGTCACTTTCTTCAAAAACATGGGTGACAAACACCCGGATCGGATTGTTTTCGGACACCGCCAGCTCCCGCTGAGTTACTGCAATCCGCCAAGTTTATCGAATTCGAGGGCTCGCTGTGCAACTGCGTTGTTTTTGCAAGCAACGGTTCCCTTGCAAACACTGATTCTGTATCGTATCGGTACCTGCCATGCGACTCCTCCTGTACAACATTCGATACGCCGTCGGCGGTGGCGCGAGCATGCACATGCCGCTACCCGGAGCCGGATACGTACTTGGAAACCGGAGCGTTTTACCGGAGCTAACGACGTTCATAAAGTCGGTTGATCCGGATATTGTCGGCCTGATCGAAGTCGACACGGGGTCGATACGCAGCCGCAAGGTGAACCAGGCAGAGAAGATCGCTTCTGATCTCAGCATGAATACCTCTTACGAGACCAAATACGGCTCGAAATCGCTGAACCAGCTCCTGCCAATCGTCCGCAAACAGGGAAATGCGTTCATGGCAGCGGCCAGGGTTCATGGCGAAACGTTTCATTATTTCGATACCGGCATCAAGCGTTTGATCATCGAACTGGAGATGCGGGAATTCGCAGTATTCCTGGTGCACTTGTCGCTCAAATATCGTCATCGACATTTGCAAATGCGCCACCTGTACGACCTGATCGAAAAAACGCAAAAACCGGTCATCGTGGCGGGTGATTTCAATACGTTTTGGGGTGAGAATGAAATCTATCTTTTTAAGCGGGCTGCGGGCCTAAAATCTGCCAATGTCGATTGCATTCCCACCTACCCCAGCCGCGCGCCACGAAAAGAACTGGATTTCATCTTGTACCAGGAGGGAATCAACGTGACGCATTTCGAAGTACCACAAGTACGATACTCAGACCATTTGCCCTTGGTCTGCGATTTTGACGTTGTTAAGTAAGGAGCAGAAATTGGAGCATTGGACATCAGAAACGGATGGCGACGGAATCGCCTGGCTGCGGCTTGATAAGGCTGACTCCAAGGTTAATGTTCTTTCGTCCGACGTATTACTCGAACTCGATTCGTTCATTGATTCGATCGCCCCGACGCAGCTAAAAGGTCTTGTTGTTTATTCGGGCAAGAGCACCGGCTTTGTCATGGGTGCCGACATCAGCGAATTCACATCAATCGACGACCCGAAGCTTGCTTATGAAGTAACGCGTAAGGGTCAACAATTGATGAGCAAAATCGAAGCTCTCGATTGTCCGAGCGTTGCGGCGCTCAATGGGTTTGCGCTGGGTGGCGGGCTCGAGTTGGCAATGGCATTCGACTATCGCCTGGCGCTGGCGAGTAAGAAGCGCGTACTCGGGCTGCCAGAAGTGAAATTGGGGTTGCACCCTGGTTTCGGTGGAACCGTTCGAATCATACAAATTTGCGGCGTTCAACAGGGCATGCCAATCATGTTGACTGGCGCACCGATTACCGTCGATAAGGCGCGCAAGATCGGATTAGTGGATCGCATTGCGACTGAGGACAATTGGCGCCAGGCGGCGAAGGAGCTTATTGCGGCAGCAGCACCGAAACACACTGCGCCGCTCGTCGACAAAATTATGAACATCGGTTTGCTGCGTCCTTTGGTCAAATCGATGCTCATCAAA
>CAYTNO010000534.1:0-1840 GCA_964439125.1 uncultured Woeseiaceae bacterium
CTGATGGAGCTTTACCTTGAACAGGGTCAAGAGCTCAAACCAGAGCAGCTTCACGATCCGTTCGAGACAGCACTGCGAGACGATCACCTGATACCAATTTGTTTTGTCTCCGCCAAGACAGGAGCGGGCGTCAAAGAACTGCTCGAAGTATTCGAACGCCTGATGCCGAATCCGACAGAAGGTAAGCCACCGCGGTTTCTCAAAGGTGAAGGTGACGATGCGAAAGAAGTGGTCTTAAGCGCCGACCCGGACTCGCATGCCATCGCCCATGTAGTGAAAGTAAACATCGACACATTCAAGGGCCGGCTGGGCATCATACGCGTTCATCAGGGAACGATTCGGCTCGGCAACCAGCTATTCGTAGGTGATGCTCGAAAACCGATCAAGGTTAATCAACTGCTGAAAATCAACGGCAACGAGCACACGAAAATGCAAGTAGCTTTGCCTGGCGACATTTGCGCCATTCCGCGAGTGGACGAAGTGTACTTCGATGCTGTGTTGCACGACTCACACGACGAGGATCATTTCCACCTGAAGTCGGTACATCTGCCACGCCCGATGTATGGCTTGGCGATCAAACCGGCAAATGACGCCGAGTCACAGAAAGCCTCGGATGCCCTGCATACTGTGGAGGCCGAAGATCCATCACTCCAGGTAGAACACGTCGCGTCGCTCAATGAAATTGTTTTGCGCGGGCTCGGAGACCTGCATTTGCGTACGGTGATTGAGCAGATATCCGACCGCTACAATCTGGAGATTATCACCTCCCTGCCTTCGATTGCCTATCGCGAGACGATTACTGCAAATGCAGAAGGCCACCATCGGCACAAGAAACAGACCGGTGGCGCCGGCCAGTTTGGCGAGGTGTACCTGCGCATAGAACCGCTGCCCTCGGGCGAAGGGTTTCAATTTGAGAGCAAGGTGGTCGGCGGTACAATTCCATCTCAATACCTGCCTGCAGTTGAAACAGGGGTTCGTCAGGTTATGGATTCGGGTGGCACTTTTGGTTATCCGATGCAGGACATTAAAGTAACCGTTTATGACGGCAAACATCATCCTGTCGACTCCAAGGAAATTGCGTTTGTTCAGGCTGGCAAAAAGGCGTTTCTCGATGCCATCTCTAATGCCTCGCCGATCGTCATGGAGCCAGTCGTTGACGTGAACGTCACGGTGCCAAGCCGCTGTGCGGGCGGTGTTACAGGAGACCTCTCATCGATGCGCGGAATGATAAGTGGTACCGAAGCCCTGCCTGAAGACCGAATTGTGGTATCCGGCCAGGCTCCTCTCAAAGAATTGCAGGGTTATCACTCGCGACTCAAATCCTTAACGGGCGGTGATGGCAGCTTCACTATGGACTTCAGTCACTATGCCGAGGTATCGCCGGACTTCATCGAATCCGCCAAATCAAGCTCCGCGATGTAGCGACCTTAGATCTAGGTGAATTCCGACATATTAAGCCGCCGCAAACGGCGTAACTTACTCATATCGGCTCCAACATCGAAGGATCCCGCTCGTGAGCACGCGATCACAACCCGAATTGTATCGGGGTGTAAAAATTCTCCATGATCCAGTACGCAACAAAGGCACTGCATACACCGAAGCCGAACGCGATTTTTTGAAATTAAGGGGCTTGCTACCGCCTCGCGTCCACACTCCGGCCGAGCAGGAGCTGCGCGTTCTTGGCAACATCCGCGAAAAACCGACCGATCTTGAACGCTATCTGTACCTTGTTGCGTTGCAGGATCGCAACGAGACGCTGTTCTACCGAGTGGTAATGAACCATATCGACGAGATGATGCCGATCATCTACACACCGACGGTGGGCAAGGCCTGCCAGGAA
>CAYTNO010000535.1:0-1834 GCA_964439125.1 uncultured Woeseiaceae bacterium
GGGCGTATTTATTACAGGCACCGGAGCCGCTCAAGATAAGCTGCCTCATCCGGGGGGTTATTGTTACTCTGCGCCTCCCAAAGTGTCTCAGCGAGGCAATCAATCATGCGGTGCTCCGCATCGTGTGCGCCACCGACACGGCTAGCGAGTGCCTTGGATAGTGCGGCTATGCCAGCGGGTCGGTTCGTCGATACCTGCTCACGAATGCCGAGATGCAGCCCCATATGCAAGAACGGGTTGGTTTGGCCACCTTCAACGCTAAAATCGCGGTCAAGATCGCCATTCATGGCGTCGTGATACTCAGGGTGATCGTCAATGACCTGCGCAATCTGCGCCTCCAGCGGTGTCAGCAGCTGCTTGTCACAGTGCTTCTGCCAGGCATCGGCGTACATCTTTCGCAGCTCATCGCGATCCTGACCGAATATCATGATAGTTCCTTCTTGCTGTATTCACACCAGTCAATAATCGGGCACTCGCCGCACATCGGCTTGCGTGCTTTGCAGATATACCGGCCATGCAGGATGAGCCAGTGATGTGCGTCTTTCTTAAACTCCTCGGGCGTTAGACGAACCAGTCGCTTTTCAACTTCAAGCGGCGTTTTCCCTTTGGCGATTCCCGTGCGGTTCGACACTCTAAAGATGTGGGTGTCCACGGCGATCGTCGGTTCGCCGAACGCGGTGTTCAGCATTACGTTTGCGGTCTTACGCCCAACACCGGGCAACGCTTCGAGTTCGGCGCGGGTACGTGGTACCTCGCTGCCGTGGTTCTCGATGAGCAAGCGGCACGTCTTGATGATGTTGTCAGTTTTGCTATTGAACAGCCCAATCGTGCGGATATACGGCTTGAGGCCGCTCACGCCAAGGGCGAGGATAGCCTCCGGCGTTCTCGCTACGGGATAGAGCTTGTCGGTTGCCTTGTTAACGCTGATGTCCGTTGCTTGTGCGGAAAGAATGACAGCGACAAGGAGCTCAAATGGGTTTTTGTAGTGCAGCTCGGTGTCCGGGCTCGCGGTGAGCTCGCGCAACCGACTGAAAATGGCAGTGCGTTTATCTGCGTTCACGACGTCGTCTTTGGTCAATCGCGTTTTTCAAGGCAACGGCTAGCGCGAGTGCGAAGAACGCTCCTGGCGGGAGAATTGCCAGGAGAAACCCACTGTCGGCAAATGAGAATCCATTGAAAGGCTCACCGCCGCTTAGCATATCGAGCCCAGACAGAATCGACGCCTGTCCCACGAGTTCGCGGAAAGCGCCGATCGCCATCAACAGCAATGCAAATCCGACACCCATTCCCAGGCCATCGGCGATACTCGCACCAACAGGATTGCGGGACGCGAAGATCTCTGCGCGGGCAACGATTGCGCAATTCGTAACGATGAGCGGAATAAAAATACCGAGCGATCGATCGAGCGCCGGGAACCATGCTTTGAATATGAGTTCGATGCAGGTGACCAGGCTCGCGATAATTAACACGTAAATCGGGATACGAATTTCCTGGCGAATCCAGCGTCGTGTCGCAGATACAAGGGCGTTGGAACAGGTCAGCACAATGAGCGTCGCTACGCCGAGTCCAAACCCGTTAACCAATGTCGTCGTAACGGCGAGTAGCGGACACAAACCCAACAGCTGCACCAGGCCCGGATTATCCTTCCAGAGGCCCGTCTGCAGTCTTTCGAAGAACCCTCCCGGTGTCATTTGTTGTCCTCAGTTGATTCGGCAGCGAAAATCTCGTCACGATGCTCAGCAAAATACAGCAAGGTATCCCGAATGGCTCCGATGACCGCACGGGGTGTTATCGACGCACCGGTAGGCTGGTCAAACTCGCCTCCATCATTGCG
>CAYTNO010000536.1:0-1823 GCA_964439125.1 uncultured Woeseiaceae bacterium
GCGCGAACTTCCTTTGTGGCTGGACCATGGGCCAGCTCAAGTGTTCGCTTGCCCCAGTCTATTGCTTCGTCCATGCGGTCGCGGAGCATATGAAAGAGCGCACGTAGGGCAAATGCTTGGGCGAAGGCGTCGGAAGCGTCGGAGGCCGCGTGGTTCTCGTTTTCAAGAATATCGATCGCCTCATGAATGTAGCGCTCGGCCAACTCGGGCTCACCGCGATACCAATGGGCTCTCGAGAGCCATCGCAGATTCTCGGCGACCTGAATGGATTGCGACAATGCTCGCCGAATGGCGATGGCGCGGTGCCGTGCCGCGATAATATCGTCGTCGATCGCCAGTGAAAGCCCCGCTTCATAGGCAAAGGCTTCCAGGATTTCGGCGGCTGCGGCATCGTCACTATCACCAAGGCAATCACAAGCTGACCGCAAATATAATGCGGCCTCCAGGTGCGCGCCGAGCTTGGCCGCTTGTTGCGCGGCTTGGGGCGCATAGTGGCGGATGATGTCCGGGCGGATCGCGCGTTCGGCATGGTGCATGATCCGGTCGAAATGCGCCGATGGATCATCAACCGCGAGAAAAGTATCCAGCCAGCGCTGGTGATAGGCGATCCGATTTGCGGGTGTTATGTCAGAGAAGATGGCAAGCCGTGTCAGTTCGTGCCGGAACGAAAGCCCGATGTGCGAGGCTGCAAGAAATCCACTTCGGACGCCCATATCGATTTGTTCGTCCGCATCCGCGATATCTGTCACGGGCAGAACCTCTAGCGGCAGTTCACCGGGATTGCAGGACGCAAACCTCAAGAAGCTTTGAGCATCCGGTGTCAGGGCAGTGAGACGGGCAATCACAGAATCGGCAACCGAGTCAGGCACGGACCCGTCTTCCAACGGCCATTCCGCCAATTCCGAGGTCAAGAAGGGGTTGCCGTGGGTAGCTGCATAGATTTTGTCGGCTTGTGCCGCATCGTTGCCGCAGATCGTGCGAACCGCGTCCAGCGACAACGGCTCGAGCGCAAGTCGCAACACATTGTGAGCAGGCACGGACGCAATCGCACTGCGCAAAGCGGATCTGCCCTCCAAGTCATCATCGCGAAAGGTTCCGATCAATAAGAGCGGCAACTGCGAAATGCGCCTCCCAACAAATTTCAGCCAGTCGAGCGTGCGCTGGTCAGACCAGTGAAGGTCTTCGAGAACGGCCACGCGCGCACCGTCGTATCCGGCAGCCCGCTGTACAAACCCTTCGAAATAATGCGCATCCCCGGCCGCCTCTTCGATCGCGGCCGGTATGATCTCTCGGACCGGTCCAAGAGGCCGAGGCGTATCGAGTGGATCACAATAACCAACGCTGTACCTAATGCCCTCTGGAAGGCCAGAAAGAAAACTTGAAATGACCGTCGATTTGCCAATGCCGGCTTCACCGTAGATCAGAGCAACCCGACCCCCATTCGACGAGATGTCTGCAAAGGCTTGCTCAAGAGAAGCGCGGCATTCCTGCCTTTCAAGAACGGCCGCGTATCTGCTCATGAAGGATCATGTAATCTGGAGTATAGGAAGCATTAAAGCTATATTGCCATAAATCTGCATATATTAAACAGCGAATTACTTCAGCACTCGCCAAAAGGCGCCTACTCTTGGTCGGTCAATTCACCAAGAACTGTCTTACCAGTTGGGTGGTGAAGACTGAATTCGGTGCTTTTACAGCTCCATTTAACGCCAGTTCCAATCACTGCACAAAAAAAGCCACACCACTATCAGTTTAAGAACAGCGGGTCAGGAATATGATTTGGGTTTATGTTTTCAGTCGAACAAGCCCGCCGGCGGCGAAGC
>CAYTNO010000537.1:0-1817 GCA_964439125.1 uncultured Woeseiaceae bacterium
ACGATGAAAGTTCTGCTAACTACATCGCAGGGCCGCAGTGTGGAGACGGTTGTACGGCTGCCGACACTGCAGGTCATCTCGCCACAAGGACGCGTCGCTATTCCAATTGAGGGCGACAGATCCAGCCCAACAGCGTTCGACGCCAATACCAATGAGTTGCTTCTGCATACTGATCTGCTCGGCAGAACCGAGCCGGGGAATAGTGTCGAGTTCAATGGTGAACCTGTCGATGTCGACGCGAATGGATTGTTCACGGCGCCGTTACCGCTTCGCACCGGCGAGAACTACTATGGCCTGGTTGCGCGCAACCCGATGGGCATGCTGCGCATAGCAAACCTCAAACTGACACTTGAGGACGCCAGCGTCCAGGCGCCCGAGTTCGTGGTGGACCCGATTCCACAACTCGCGCTGCAGCTACCACCGCTGGGAATTCCGATGACGAATGCCAATCTCGTCGTTCCGGGAATTACGGTTCCGGGTAATCGCGTTTTCATTAACGACAATGAAATCAAGGTTGCTGCCGATGGTAGTTTCACAGCGACGGTCGAGCTGGAGCTGGGCGAAAACCTGTTTACGGCACGCGTCGTCGACCAGGATGGCCATGCCGGTCAAATCGAACAGAATTTCGACTATAACGGCGACCCGATGTTCTACATGGCGCTTGTCGATGGCACATTCAGCAAATTGCAGACGAGTGGCAGTCTCGAGGCGGCCGGCAAGGACAAACGGAGTGAAACTGTCTCCGAGGGGCGAATCGCCTACTACCTGAAGGGTCACGTTCTCGGCAAGTATCTGCTGACATCGGCCTTCGACAGCGGCCAGCAAGAACTGGGTGAGATTTTCTCGGATTTGACTGAGCAAGATAATGATCGATTGCTGACCAATCTCGATCCCGATTCCTTGTACCCGGTATACGGCGACAGTAGTACGGTGGTTTACGACGCGCAGTCGCAGAGCAAGTTCTACGTGGCATTGGAAAGCGAGACGGTAACGGCGCTCATCGGTAACTACGCACTTAATTTCACGGATACTGAGTTAGCTGGCTACCAGCGAACGCTGTACGGCGCGTCGGCCACCTACCAGTCCGCGGCGAAGGATGAGTCCGGCAACTCCAGGACCAAGGCGCAGGCGTTCTACGCCAATATTGCACAAGCCCATGTTCGTGACGAATTGCGGGCGACCGGCGGCTCGCTTTACTACCTCAGCCAACGCGGCGTAATCGAGGGCAGCGAACACATCAGCGTTATCGTCAGAGACCAGGACTCCGGGCTGATTCTCAGGCGCACCGCATTGCAGCAGGGCCTGGACTACAGCATCGACTATGTGGACGGTCGCCTGCTGACGAACCGGCCCTTATCGAGTTTCAGTGCGGATAATTCACTGATTGAAAGCGACCTGCTCGGCGGCAGTGCCGTGTATCTGCAGATCGACTACGAGACGGTGCTCGACGGATTCGAGCAAACCGCAACGGGTGCCCGGGTGCGTCAGGGAATCGGTGAGCGCCTGGCGCTTGGTGTGACTTCTGTCGATGAAGACCAGCTTGGCGGAGAGTATTCGCTGAAAGCTGCTGATGCAGAGTACAAGCTGGGCAAGAATTCACGGCTGATTGCAGAGTTTGCGGCCAGTGAAGGCAATAACTCGGCAGTTAATGTCAGTGACGACGGCGGCCTGACGTATCAAACGGTGACTGCGATTGCAGGTAGCAAAGGCGATGCATACAAGATCGCCGCCGAGATCGATGTGGGTGACTGGTTCGGGCATGAAGATCGCCTGCTCGTGAACACGTACTTCAAACATCTCGACAACGGATTCTCGGC
>CAYTNO010000538.1:0-1817 GCA_964439125.1 uncultured Woeseiaceae bacterium
TGCAGACGAAGATGTTCATCGTTGTCGCGCTGCTCGATGCTGTTGCGATGATCGGTGTTGGTATCGCGCTGTTCTTCGCCTTCGCAAACCCGTTTATCGGTCAGCTGCAGGCTGCAACAGGCGGCTAAATTCAAACCGTCGCGAAAGCGACAGGTTTTTAAGAGATACACGCTAGGAGTATCCAGTGGATATTAATATGACTCTCATCGGCCAGACGATCGCTATGATCGTGTTTGTCTGGTTCTGTATGAAGTTCATCTGGCCGCCGCTGCTCGAAGCGATCGAAAAGCGACAGCAGGAAATTGCTGATGGTCTGGCCGCTGCCGACAAGGGGCAGGAGTCACTTGAGAAAGCGACCGCTGAAGCCGGGGGCATTATCGCCGAAGCACGTAAGCAGGCGACCGGCATCCTCGATCAGGCTCACGCAAGGGCAAACGAGATTGTTGCCGATGGTAAGGCCGACGGTACGAAAGAACGCGAGCGTCAGCTTACGGCGGCGAAAGCTGATATCGAGCAGGAGGCCAACCGCGCACGCGAAGAGCTGCGTGGACAGGTTTCGGCGGTTGCGCTTTCGGGTGCTGAAAAGATTCTCAAGCGCGAGATCGATGCAGCTGAGCACGATGACATATTGGGCAAGCTGGCTCAGGAGCTTTGATCAGTCATGGCCGATAACAACACAATCGCACGACCCTATGCACAGGCCGTTTTCGACCTGGCGCATGAGGCGGGCGAGCTCGCCTCATGGTCGGAGTCACTGGGCGCTGCCGCGCAGCTATCAGCGGACGGCCAGATAGCAGACTACCTGTCGGATCCGGCATTCTCGAACGAGCAACGTCTCGATTTTTTGACGGGGCTGTTTGCTGCAGCGAAAGCCACGGTCCTGGCAGGAAGCGACAAGAAAGGCACGAATTTTCTAAAGTTGCTTATCGAAAATGGCCGGGTTGCGGTGTTGGCCGAGATAGCCGAACACTTCGAGGCGTTGAAGGCAGACGTAGAGGGCACGGTTGATGTGCTTGTTACATCGGCAAGCCCGCTTAGCGCGGCGCAACAGAAACAGATATCGACGATGTTGGCGAAGCGACTGGGTCGCGAAGTCCGCATCGACACTGAAATTGACGAAAACCTCATCGGCGGCGCCGTTATCAAGGCCGGCGATGTTGTTATTGATGGATCACTGCGTGCAAGGCTCGATGGCCTGAGCAACGCGTTGATCAACTAGAGAGGAAATAAAATGGCACTCAAAGCTTCTGAAATCAGCCAGCTGATTAAAGAGCGCATCGAGAATTTCGAAACGACCGCGGAAGCGCGAGACGTTGGTACGGTTATCGCTGTTACCGACGGCATCGTTCGCATTCACGGTCTCGCCGACGCGCGTTATGGCGAGATGCTCGAATTCCCGGGTAACACCTTTGGCATGGCACTTAACCTCGAGCAAGACTCGGTCGGCTCGGTTGTCCTGGGTGATTACAAGCATATCTCCGAAGGCGATACGGTTAAGACCACCGGGCGCATTCTTGAGGTGCCAATTGGTGAGGCATTGCTCGGCCGTGTCGTTGACGCCCTGGGTACCCCGATTGATGGCAAGGGCCCGATCAACGCTGAAAGCTCTGCCCCGATCGAGAAGGTCGCACCGGGCGTTATTCAGCGCCAGTCTGTCTCCCAGCCGGTACAAACCGGCCTGAAGTCGATTGACTCGATGGTGCCGATTGGTCGCGGCCAGCGCGAGCTGATCATTGGTGACCGCCAGACCGGCAAGACCGCGATAGCAATTGACACAATTATTAATCAGCGCGGCACGGGAGTTAAGTGCATCTACG
>CAYTNO010000539.1:0-1804 GCA_964439125.1 uncultured Woeseiaceae bacterium
AATAACTCTACGCGGCACGATGTTGGTCTTGCCGAACGTCGTTCCTCGAGTCTGCTCGAATTCATAGCTGACGTCAGTACCGCCCTGGATCGTTCCGGCATTGAACGTCAGGTACTCTTCACCACGTACTTTTTTATCGAATTCGTTCAGGATTCGTGCAGCCTCAAAGATCGCGCCATGGCCAACTTCATTGTTGAAGATCTTTGATGAATGCGCCTGCGTGCCGGAAACCTCGAGATACCAGTTCGATGAACTGCGCCGGGCAATCGTTGCCCAGTCCTGGCCACCGTAAGAAACTCCTGATTCGAAGCCCAGTGAAATGTCCGCCCACTTGCCAGCCTCGATGAGATCTCGCCTCGACACCGTCAGCGGGCTGCCGGCATTTTCCTCGTCGCCCGTGTACGCAACGACGATCGACATGTCTTCCAGCGCGCCAATTTCTTTGAGCGCTTTCAAGGCATAAACGATAACGACGTTGCCGGATTTCATGTCTTCGACGCCAGGGCCGTATGCAGCGTCGCCTTTACGCGTGTAAGACTGAAACCCGTCGTCGACTTCGAACACGGTATCCAGATGGCCTATCAACAAAATATTTGGGCCTTCGTTGTGCAGTTTGCGCGCGAACAGATGCCCTGCTCTGCCCATGCCCTCCGGCATTTCGATCCACTCGGTCGCAAGGCCAAGCGCGTCGAGTTCGCGAGCCATAACCTTGCCAACGTCACGGACGCCCTGGGGGTTCATAGTGCCGCTGCCGATGTTGACGGTTTCCTCAAGCAAATCTATGGCAGATTCATAGTTGGCATCGATCCAGTCGACCATGCGCTGTTCGTCATCGTTGAGTCCGGCCGCATTCGCCAAAGCGACACAGAGAAACGCAACGCCGGCGGTCAAAATTTTAGTGGGATGTCTGCTTTTCATTTTTTTCCTTAGGGGTTCTACACTTTAAAGTACACGGACTCAGTCTTTGCGCCGCTTACCATCCCCTGCGCGATGCGTTTTCCGTTTCTTTTTGCTAGTTGCCGGCTTCGGCTTGCCTCTTTTCTTCGGCGCCGTCTTTGCCTGCGTATAAAGCGAGATCTTCAGTGGCCGACCACACACCCTGACCTTTTTCAGGTCCATGAAGATGTCTTTTGGCATTCCGACAGGAAGGTCGACCAGGCTGAATTCTTCGTCGATTTCGATATGTCCGATATGTTCGCCGTCCAATCCGGCTTCATTCGCGATTGCGCCAACAATATTTCCCGGCTTCACACCGTGAGAATGGCCAACGGCGATCCTGTAGCGCTCCTTGTCCACGTCGGTTTCAGTCAGTGTCCTCTCACGCCGCTTTTTGTCGCGCGGTGGCTTCTTGCCCGCTTCCCTGGGCCTGGCTTTGTCCGGGCTGAGCAGCAAGGGTTTGTCGCCGATCGTCATTTTCGCCAGCGCGGCGGCAATATCCACCGCCGGCACATCGTGGTCCTGCCGATACTGCTCGATCAGGCTCTGCATGAACGCCAGCTCCCCACCTGCCAACGTGTCGCTAATCTTTTGTTTGAAGTCGGCAATACGCTTGTTGTTAACGGTTTCTGTCGTCGGCAATACCAAAGGTTCGATTTTTTGTCTCGTCGCCTTTTCAATGGCGTATAGCATTCGTCGTTCGCGCGGTGCTACGAAAAGAATAGCATCGCCCTGACGCCCAGCTCTGCCGGTACGGCCAATACGATGAATGTACGCTTCGGCATCATAAGGAATGTCGTAGTTGACAACGTGACTGATGCGATCGACATCGAGGCCGCGGGCAGCAACATCTGTTGCGACAAGTATG
>CAYTNO010000540.1:0-1804 GCA_964439125.1 uncultured Woeseiaceae bacterium
TGCTGACCGGATTCGCCGTGCATTTTCCGGCGCCCTATCACCCGACCGAGATGCGCGTGCTCGCGTACGAACATCTCACTGCCCTGCGGGACAAATTGCCAGCCGAGCACAATGTCTTTGCCGCGGGCGATTTCAATACGACCAGCACCGAAGACGAGCAGAAAAACCTGCTGTCGCAATATGCGCGACCATTCTGGACAGTTTCCAATGATGCCTGCACGGATTGCCCTGGCACTTATTACTATGCCAGAGACGACAACTGGTCTTTTCTGGATATGATCCTCTTCTCACCTGCCAGTAGCGAAAAAACAACATGGCAGATTCGCGCTGATTCCGTGCAAATTGCGAATCGAAGCCCGGCCCAGGTCAGCGAAAAAAATACGCCAAACCATTACAACTCTGCAGCCCGAGCGGGCGTATCCGATCATTGGCCGGTCGTCCTGACGCTCGAAACAGCGCAAAAACAATAGCTTGTAACACTATCGTAGTTTTCTTTCTGCAGCTGGCGCCCGCGGGTGCGCCCGCTGATCGAAGCCTTGAAAGATGATTGCCGCAAACCCTTATTGCACAAGCATTTTCCCTGCGCTAAATTAGCCGACATTACGATCGAGGCTTGGCGTAAAAAGCAGCCATTTCAACTGCCGATACGCCACCTGAATGAGCGAAATCAAACCGTCACATACGTGTCCTATGATCTCGCTCCATTAATAACACCAAGTGGGGATCCACCATGAGAAACAAAAATCGAATTATTCAATCGAGCTTATTTAAGCTCCTGCGCGGAGGGCTGACAGCGACACTCGCTGTTGCCTTGTTTGCGTTCTCTGTTGCGTCAAACGCACAAGAGACCACAACCGCCATTCGCGGCACCGTAATGGCGCCAGATGGCTCGCCCGCAGCAGGTCAGACGGTAACGGTTACCGATACCCGTACCGGTTCCGTGCGCACAGTCACCACCAATGAGCGCGGTTCATTCGATGTTCGCAGCCTGGGTGTCGGTGGCCCATACACCATTCGTGTCCAGTCAGCTCAGTATCAGGGCACGATGGTCACTGACGTCTATACCAACCTGTCCTCGCCCGCGTCTTTTAATATACCGCTTGGCGCCGCGGACGACACAATTGAGGAAATCGTGACCACCGCAAGGATGGTCGCCACTGCCGACATGGCCATCGGGCCCGGCACATCGTTCAGCCTCGAAGAGATTGAGTCGATGCCGAGCATCGCCAGGCAAATCCGCGACGTCATCCGTACCGACCCGCGTGTAAGCCTCGGTCGTGCTGACAACGGCGCCGGTTCCGGCATCAACTGTCTTGGCGGTACGTCCCGTTCAAACGCCTTTACGATCGACGGTACGCTTGCCGGTGACGGCTTCGGGTTAAATGAGGGAACAGGAACATCGGCTCGCTTCGCGTTTCCGATCCCGTTTGACACGATTGCTTCAACATCGGTCGAATTTGCACCACTCGATGTCCAGTACGGCCAGTTCACGGGTTGTGCTATCAACGTCGTTACCAAGCCGGGATCAAACGAGTTCCACGGATCTGCGTTTTACCTTTTCAACGATGACGGATTGACGGGCAGCAAACTCGAAGGCGACACGGTCATCAGCGACCCGTTCGAAGACAAGAACTACGGCTTCGACGTGAGCGGTCCGATCATCAAGGACAAGCTGTTTTTCTCAGTGGCGTATGAAGAGACAACTGAGGCCGGCATACAGAACACCGGCCCGATTGGCGGTGGATTCGCCAATGAGGACTGGCTGACAGTTGCAGAGGCCAATGAGATTGCAGATATCTTGCGG
>CAYTNO010000541.1:0-1798 GCA_964439125.1 uncultured Woeseiaceae bacterium
CACGGCCACAAGGTATCCCTTGTGGTGAGCCACGGTCTTGATGTTATTGAGCTTGGCGACACCGTTTGATTTGATCTCAATACTGTTGATCGCTGCAGACCTTGAAGCCGCACCACCGATATGGAAGGTACGCATTGTCAGCTGTGTACCGGGCTCACCGATAGACTGTGCAGCGATAACACCAACAGCTTCGCCGATTGCGATACGGCGACCGCGCGCAAGGTCACGACCGTAACACTGCGAACAAACGCCATAACGAATTTCACAGGTAATAGGCGAGCGAACCAGAACACGGTCAATTGAAAGCTCTTCAAGCCGGTCAACCGTCGCTTCATCAAGCATCGTGCCGGCATCGAATGCAACCTTGTCCGTACCAGGAACCAGCACGGCCTCAGCCAACACCCGGCCCAGCACTCGCTCTGTTAGCGGCTCAACGATATCTCCACCTTCAACCAGCGGAACCAACTCAACACCGTTCTTGGTCTCACAATCGACCTCGGTAACAACGAGGTCCTGCGCGACGTCGACGAGTCGACGCGTCAGGTAACCGGAGTTGGCGGTTTTCAGTGCCGTATCGGCCAGACCCTTACGAGCGCCGTGAGTAGAGATAAAGTACTGCAGTACGTCGAGACCCTCGCGGAAGTTTGCCGTAATTGGTGTCTCGATGATCGAGCCGTCCGGCTTGGCCATCAGGCCACGCATACCAGCCAACTGCCTGATCTGTGCCGCCGAACCACGAGCGCCGGAGTCTGCCATCATATAAATGGAATTGAAGGACTCCTGATCGACATTCTTGCCAGACGCATCCTTGACTACTTCGGTACCGAGCTTGTCCATCATGGCCTTGGCCACCTGATCGTTGGTGCGTGACCAGATATCGACGACCTTGTTATAACGCTCACCGTCGGTTACGAGACCCGACGCGTACTGGTCCTGAATCTCTTTAACCTCGGCCTCTGCGACGGCCAGGATGTCTCCTTTGCTCTCCGGGACAACCATGTCGTTTACGCCAATAGAAATACCGGATGTCGTTGCAAACCGGAAACCCGTGTACATCAGGCGGTCAGCAAATACGACCGTCTTCTTGAGGCCGAGTTGGCGATAACAGGCATTGATTACGTTAGAAATGGCCTTCTTGGTCATCGCCTGGTTGACGAGATCGAAACTAAGACCCTCCGGCAGGATTTCGGACAACAGCGCTCGCCCGACAGTGGTCTTCAGCCGGCGGACGACCGTTTCGGTCTCGCCATCTTCATTCGTTTCGGCAACCCGCACCCGAATGTTGACCATTGCCTGTAGCGCTACCGACCCGTGTTCGAATGCGCGGCGCGCTTCATCAATGTCGGTCAGGATCATGCCTTCACCCTTCGCGTTGATGCGCGAACGGGTCATGTAATACAGACCAAGCACGACGTCCTGCGATGGCACGATGATCGGGTCGCCATTTGCCGGAGACAGAATGTTGTTTGACGACATCATCAATGCACGAGCTTCGAGCTGTGCCTCAATAGAAAGCGGCACATGCACCGCCATCTGGTCACCGTCGAAGTCAGCGTTGAACGCTGTACATACGAGTGGATGCAGCTGGATTGCCTTGCCTTCAATCAATACCGGCTCGAACGCCTGAATACCCAGTCGATGCAGTGTCGGCGCACGATTGAGCATGACAGGGTGCTCGCGGATGACTTCCTCGAGAATATCCCAGACTTCCGCACCTTCGCGCTCGACCAAACGCTTGGCCGCTTTAATTGTTGTCGCTTCACCGCGCAACTGCAGCTTCGAGAAAATAAACGGCTTG
>CAYTNO010000542.1:0-1796 GCA_964439125.1 uncultured Woeseiaceae bacterium
GTGCCTTGCGATAACCAGTACCGTAGTTGTCTTCCAGCATGTAGCCCTGCCGCATTCCCATTTGCGGATCGGGCGCCACGATTATTCCCAGTTTCGCACCAATGGCAATCCGTTCCTGATCCAGAGCCTCGATCATGCGTCCCGTCGAATCACTGACGCCCTCTTCGTAGAACAGGAAATCCCCGCCTGTACTTTCAATGCGAGCCGCGTTGGCCAGCGTTACCGCCGGGTGAATAATCGGGTTGGCGTTCTGCAGGCTGGTTTGCAGAACGCTTTGCCCCGGCTCCATGCTTGGATACACATCGGAGATGAGCTTCAAGATGTCGTTGGTGTGCTGGCTGGGCAAAGCGGCCAGCAGGTTACCCCCCTTGAGTTTCAGAAATACGCGAACGTGACCGGGCTTTGCCAGACGAACGGCGTAGTGCAGCGTTGATGTCTCCGCAACCGATATTGAATCATCTTCCAGTGCCAGCCCGGCAGCCCTCTTGAAAGCCAACGCCCCGCCACAAGAGCTGGGGCTGACGATTACAGTCTGACCGGATCGCAGTTTGCCAGCCACGGCCTTGCCGAATGGCTCCGTACTGTATGCAGGTCCAACCACGTAGATCAGCTCCGCACCCTTCAATGCCTCGTCAATGTCATGACCCGCGTACGCGACATTTGCCGAACCCGAGATATCACCTTCCGCGCTTATGCGTTTTGTTTCGGCGATGGCCTCGATGTTTTCTGGAAATTGCGGGAAGTCGAAAAGCCTGACCTCGTGCCCGTGAAATGCGCAATCAAATGCGATGGTTGTGCCGCCCGCTCCTGCTCCCAATACCGCGATTTTCATTACTAGCCTCCGTAGCGATGGTTGAGTTTTGCTACTGGCAGAACCTTATATTGTTGCCGCGCGATTGAGTATCAGGACTTTACGCATTCAAACCCAATCTGTAATCAGCTTAATGACCTTCGGATGTATGAGATACCCGGCGCCATGATGGGGGTTGGAGCTGCCACGGCGAACCGCAAGATTGTAGATTTTCTGATCGTTGATCTCATCGACCAGGCTATCCTTGTACATACCTTTATAGTCGTTCGACAGTTTTGAATCGTGCGAGATGAAATCGTCTTCGGCCGAAACGTTCTCCCAGCGCTTTATGTTGCCCGGATAGCGCCTTGGGCCACTGGCTCCTGCCCCCTTGAGGTTTCTCTTCACCGTTTCGTCGCCGAGAGGAGAACCGAGCGTTACCCATGTATCAATTTTCTTGTTCGAATACTTTGGCCGGTACTCGCCGGTGCGGCTGAACTTCCAAAACGTATCGTAGGCGATGAGTGTTCCCAGGCTGTGGGACACAACCATGATTTTGTCACCTCGGTTCATCGCCCGTTTGAGTGGGCCTATCATCGCCGCACGAACGTTGCTGCCAAACTCGCTGTCGAAATTCCAGTACTGGCGCATATCGGCAGCAACAACTGACACCAGGCCTTCTGTCAGGTGCAATGGGCCTAATGCGACCGCCCCAACATCCGCGAGAAATTCCTTGTAAGAGTTTTTGCCGGGCAACTTCTTGTAAGTCGCCTTCGTAAACTGACCGGCGTCAAACTCCTTTAGCGCTGCAAGAGTCTCATTTCTGCTTTTGAGGTCTTCTTCTTCCCGGTATTTCTTGCCCTTTGAGCGAAGAAATCTGTTTGACAGGTCACCGAAGTAGACCAGCTCCTTCCTGGCTTTTTTGAATGCCGCAAGCTTGCCCTTTCGATCGCGCTCTATGCCGTGCTCGATAGCACACAGCCAGTTCGACCGAAGCGCAGTCTTT
>CAYTNO010000543.1:0-1795 GCA_964439125.1 uncultured Woeseiaceae bacterium
ATCAACAAAACGCCGGCTGTATCGGTTTGCGAAAACGTAGTTTTCAAGCGTTTCAGACTCTTCGAGGTCGACGACACTTGCCAACGCCGATTGATTGAAACGCAGAATGTCGCGAATCATTCGATAGAACTGCGGTCGCAAAATGTTGCGCCGTTGTGCGAACAAAGAGTTGAGCGACGAACCGCTGTATTCGATCCCGCTGTCTTTGGCTTGTACGCTGAAGCTCATTTCGCTTGGCGTCGACGCCTGTCCGATCTCATCCAGCAGGCGAATGAAATTCGGATAAGTCCGATCGTTGAATACGATGAAGCCGGTATCAACCGCATATTTCCGCCCGTTTTCATAAACATCGACGGTGTTCGTATGACCACCGACATGGGCGCCGGACTCAAATACGGTAATGTCGTGCTGATGCCGAAGCTTGTAAGCAACGACATTTCCCGCAATTCCGGTGCCGACGATCGCTATCTTCATAACATCACCAGCGATGCGGAACGCGTTCCAGCTTAGAGGTGTCATAACCGAGCGACTCGACCATTGAAACGAGCTCATCGTAGTGGAGATCAGAGATCGTAGGGGTGCGCGCCATGATCCATACGAAGTCACGACTCTGACGGCCGATAATCGTCGTTGAATAGTCGTCGTCGATGTAAACGATGCGATAGTCGGCCTTGATAGGCCACACGAAACGCATTCCCCAAAGAGCGTTTGACTCCTTATCCTGAATGAATGCCTTCGGGTTGTACTCTTTCAACTTGCCGTCGAAGCCGCCTTTTCTAAAGGTGAAATTCGTCGCAATTGTCCCGTCATCATTCAGGGTGTACGTCTCAACAGCGTTGTGCGCTTCTTTCTCCAGGAAGGTTGGGATGTTGGCGATGACATACCAGGGACCCATAAAGCGCTCGATATCCACATGATCCACTGTCTTCATTTCAGGTCCTTTGGCTGCGCAGCCAGCCAGCATGATCGCTGTAAGAGTAACGAGCAGCAGTTTCGAATAAGTGCCCATGTCAGGAGAGCTCGTAGCGGATGATGTGTCCGCCCTTGGCAACTGATTCGAGCGCCAGCCATTCATTGTCCGGCGAGTACCACAGTGTCAGGTCGACTTCATAAGCCGTAAGTTTGAAGCGCGTTGCTGCGACGGCTTGCCCACGAACTTCGAGTATTTCGTCGCCGACTTCTTCGACGCGGACGTCCACGTACTCGCCGGTCTGCGGGTTCAGTAGCTGGGACTGGCCCAGAAACTCCGGATTCCAATACGCAAAAGTCATAACGCATTCCGGCAGTTGTGTCGGGTTGTCTCCACTCTCGACAACAAACCCTACCCCGGTTTGCTCTCCGGAAATCCGGATACGTTTGCCATTGGCATTGGTGCTTGCATCGACCGCAGTCAGGCAGTTGTCGGTCCAGCGCTCGGCGGCGCTATGCTCGTATCGGTATGCTGATATGAACAGTATCTTGTACTTGAAGTTGGCTTCGCTCTGCACGTGTTTTACGCCGCCCGCTTCTGAAACTGTAAACAAGTGCTTACCGACTTTTTTGTCGTTCAGATAAACATCAAAATCCCAATTGGCGACCTCCCCTACGCGCTCTTGCGCAGGTGACGATAGTGTCAGGCTCAGCAGCCCAAGCAATACCAGACCCGGTAATGTGTGTTTCATTGTTTAGCTTCCTTTTGTGCATTCAGGCTGCGGCTGGGCCCCGGAAAAAACGCATTGGTACGGCGAATATATTCAGCGTAGGCCGGCCGCCGCTCGCGAATAGTGTTCTCGAGCATGGCTACACCTGAAACCTT
>CAYTNO010000544.1:0-1769 GCA_964439125.1 uncultured Woeseiaceae bacterium
GATGCCCTACGCCGTCGATGTGGTCAGTCTCGACACCCCCGGCATCGTCTTTAGCCTTGCCAGCTTTTTCGCATCGCGCCAAATCGAAATTTCAGATGTTGCCACGCGAAGATACGCCGCTGCCCACACGGGCGCGCCTATGTTCGCCGTTCAGATGGCCGTCAATATCCCGTCGACGGTCAACCTCGCACAACTGCGCGACGAGTTTCTCGAGCTGAGCGATCGCCTTAACCTCGACGCAATACTCGAACCCGTTAAGGCCTAAGTTAGCAGGAGAAGATTTTGAGCGGACCCAGGATGAACCGAGTCGTAGCCGACTTTGTTTGCACGGCCACAGGTGACAAGACCGTGCGGTTGAAGGATCTGCGCGGCGAAAACGTTGTCTTGTATTTTTACCCGAAAGACAGCACACCCGGTTGCACGACAGAAGGTCAGGACTTTCGTGACCTGAACAGCAAGTTCGAACGCCAAAACACCGTTATTCTTGGTGCTTCAAGGGACAGCATTGCCTCGCACGAGAAATTCAAGGCTCGCCAGAGCTTCCCGTTCGAATTATTGTCTGACCCGGACGAGAAGCTGTGTCGTAAGTTCGACGTTATTCACGAAAAGACCCTGTATGGCCGAAAGTTCATGGGTGTAGTGCGAAGTACTTTCCTTATCGGTGCTGACGGCAAACTTCGCCAGGAATGGCGCGGCGTTAAGGTAAAAGGGCATGCCGCCGAGGTTCTTGAAAGCGTTATCATGTTGAACAGAAGCTAGCGAATGGGGTCGGAAATGAGAGACCCTGCCGTATGAGAACCTACCGTTGATCAAATTGTTCATCAAACGCACCTTGTTGTTGCTTGCCACGATAACCGTTGTCTTTACCAGCGGCGCCGGGGCTGATGACATTCGATTGCCGGATATGGGGAGCCCTGCTGACGCTATTCTCACGAAGAATGCCGAATCGCAGATCGGGCGCGCGATCATGCGAGACATTCGACGCAGCGGCATGGTTGTCGAAGACCCGCAGATCACCGAGTACATCAATGAAATCGGGCACCGCATAGCTGCTCAAACCAACGATGGCGAGCAGGATTTTACGTTTTTCGTTGTCGATGACCCGCACGTCAACGCCTTTGCGCTCCCTGGTGGCTACATTGGCGTCCACACCGGGCTGATTGAGGCTAGTCGCAGTGAAGACGAACTCGCAGGTGTATTAGCCCATGAAATAGCGCACGTCACGCAGCGGCATATTGCACGAGCCGTCCATGCGAACAGTCGCCAGAGTATATTGACGACAGCGCTGATGCTTGGCGCGATGGTTCTCGGCGCCGCCGGAGGCGGCGGCGACGCAGTTCAGGGAGCGATCGCGGTCGCGCAAGGAGCTGCAGCGCAGCAACAAATAAATTTCACCCGGCAGAACGAATATGAAGCCGATCGAATCGGCATCGGCGCACTGGCCGATGCAGGCTTCGACCCGCACGGCATGGCATCATTTTTTGAAGTTATGGCGCGCCTGCAACCGGGAACTCCCGACACACGAATACCCGACTTTCTTCGCACGCACCCTGTAACCACAGCCCGTATTGCCGAAGCTCGCAATCGTGCCAGCGAATACGAGCGGCGCCAAAGCAACGACACAACCAATTACGGCATTGCCAGGGCGCGCATGATTGTTGACCGGCATGAGACCGACGAACAGGCCATCAGCTATTTCGAGCGACGGGAGTATCGCAATCAGACCGATACCGAGAAGTACGGTCGCGCTGTGGCTTATCAACGTGCCG
>CAYTNO010000545.1:0-1766 GCA_964439125.1 uncultured Woeseiaceae bacterium
GACTTCCTCAGCAGGGCACAAATATTGCGTCCGATACTTGTAATGGACTGAATCGACAAGAAAAGTTACATGGATCCGGAATTATTTTTCGTCAATCTCGAGCCAACGAGCTAGAAGTCATAGCCTTCGTAGGACTCGATACCGCCCAGATCAGGGCCGACAGGAACAAAGTCCCAGCCGAGGGCCTGGCACGCACGCCTGTCCCAGTCTGCATCTCCAAAGTAGGTTGCTGATTCAAAATTGCTGCCGAGCCTCGCAAGTGCGATGCTCATTATCTCTGTACGCGAGGGGGACTCATCACATGAGACCAGCGGGATGCCGTCAAGAGCAAACCCGGAGCTTTCGAGTTTCAGGAGTGCCGATTTTCTCCAGCCGCCCGTGGCAATTGCGACACAGTAGTCTGTTGAACGGCTAAGCCTGTCAATGGTCTGAGTAGCGCCGTGAATTGCAGGAAACGGACCGGCCGCCTGGATATGCTCAACCAATCCGCCAACGAAGAGTGTCTGGATCGATTCAATTGCGGTCGGCTCGAGATGGAGTCCGTTGTCATCTGCGAGCTGCGAAATAATGCCGCTGTCTGTGACGTTGTCGTAGTCACTGATATTTTCGCGAAAATCGACAGGACCGAGCACCTTCGTAACTGAAGAAAAGTAGAGTTTCGAGTCAATGGCCATTGACTCGATCAGAGTACCGTCTATATCAAATATTATTGCTTTCAAGAGACTCGCTTCGATAATTGGGCCGGCCGCTTTTGGCCAGAGGTGTTACGTTTGATATTGTTGCATGAAGTCCAGAACTTCGTCACTGCTCGGCGCGTTCAGTACCCCGGGGAACCGGGTGCAGACGAGAGCCGCGAGCGCCGCCGCGAACTCAATCGTCTGTTTTTCATTCCATCCCTTTAGAAATCCATAGACGATCCCCGCTCGGAATGAATCGCCCCCGCCGGTCGTATCCACGGGTTCAATTGGGAAAGGCTGAAACGTATTGGCGGATTCGTCGAGTCTGGCGTACCAGATCGCGCTGTCGCCGAAAGTGAAAATTACTGTTCCATTGGTGTTTTGCTGGTATTTTCGAAAGAGATCCGGAAGGTGGTGGCCTTCATAGTTCTCTCGGATAAATGATTCGGCAACCACGACGGCCGATGTATGCCGGAGTAGCGGATCGTCATAGCGACAATCCACTGTGACTACCGGGATGCTTTCGCGAAAGCCGATTTCTGCCACACGAGAAGAAGCATCCCTAAAAAATGGATCAAGGCAGATGACTTTTGCCTGGGTAACGTCATCTTCGCACGGAGTATTCCAGTTGGTGCTTTCCAGAAGCCGGCTATAGCTGCCGAAAATCGTGCGTGTGCCTTGCGCGGCAAATACTACTTCCTGTACACCCTCGTAACCTTTTTTTAGCGGCAGCCGCGATGTGTCGATTCCATAGTCAGTCAGTAACGCTTTTGTGCGTTCCCCTCCGTCATCAGCGCCCAGCCAATTACCATCCAGCTTTACGCTTACTCCCAGGCGAGAAAGGACTATTGAAGAATTAGCGGCTTCGCCACCGGTCATGTGCTGGACGTTGTCAATCTCCGCGTACCCTTCTGCAGCGGGAAACGCCCCTTGAATGCTATACAACGTACTTGATGACACAACACCAAACGAATATACGTCATGGGTTTTCATAATTAGTGACCAGTCGCGACAAACTCCTCGCAAGTATCCTCTTCTGGTTGCCAGGCAGCCACCACTTAGCAGTTGGGTCGAACAGAGACGATGGCC
>CAYTNO010000546.1:0-1763 GCA_964439125.1 uncultured Woeseiaceae bacterium
CCTCTTGGCAAGGACCCGGCATTACCGGCGAGACGCGCCTTGCGGCCAACCGCTTCACGGCTCGCTGGACCCGTCAATATCGCATTGAAGGAGTACCAGGTGTAATGACCAGGGCGTCGTGGCAGACTATTAGTCTCCCTCGACGTCAGCAGGAAAAACGCGATGATCCAACCTGAACATCAACGACGCGCCTATCTTGAGGCGCTGGGCATTGATGTGTGGGTGCCGCGTGACCAGGCCGAGCCGCAACAAGAGGACGTGGCAGTTGCCGACATTTGTCCGGACGGTCTGGGTTGGGATGATCTTAGTGCTGCCGTCGCCGCTTGTACAAGCTGCAGTTTGCACACGAGCCGCACCCAGACAGTATTCGGTGTTGGTGACCCGCAAGCGGACTGGATGATTATCGGCGAAGCGCCAGGTGCAGAAGAGGATCGCCGCGGCGAGCCGTTCGTTGGCCGCGCGGGTAAGTTGCTTGACGAGATGCTGCGCGCAGTTGGTCGGAGTCGTGATCGCGTATTCATAGCAAATATCCTCAAGTGCAGACCGCCCGACAACCGCGACCCGAAAGCAGAAGAGTCAGCGGCCTGTCGAGGCTACTTGCAACGCCAGATTGAGCTCGTTGAACCAAAGATCATTCTGGCCGTTGGCCGAATTGCGGCCCAATTGCTGCTCGAGACCGATGAGCCGGTCGGGCGTTTGAGAGGCTCCAGACATCAATTGGGCGATACGCCGCTCGTCGTTACATATCATCCGGCCTACTTGCTGCGTAGCCCAACGCAAAAGCGCAAAGCCTGGGATGATTTGTGCCTCGCGAAACGCCTGATGCGGGAGGCAAGCGTATGATCCGGCCTGTTCCGGAATCGGTCGTATCGATTCGAACGATGCGCCATGAGGACCTTGCACACGTCTCGGATATCGAACGACGTAGCTACGACTTTCCGTGGAGCCATGGTGTATTTCGTGATTGCTTGCTCGCAGGTTATCAGTGCGTGGTGCTCCATCGCGACGGTGAGGTTGCGGGCTACAGTATTTTGTCAGTGGCGGCAGGGGAGGCACATATCCTGAACCTGTGTATCGATCCTTCATTTCGTTCGCACGGTTACGGTGAACGCCTGCTTGACGAAGTGTTGTTTCGTGCGAGAACCGCTTCAGTGCTTGAAATCTTTCTCGAAGTTCGGCCATCCAACGAAACTGCACTTGCGCTGTACAAGAAGAAAGGCTTCCATCATTTGTCGGATCGTCCGGCGTACTACCAGGCTCGTGAGGGTCGCGAAGACGCGTGCGTCCTCGCCAAGAAGCTAACAGCCGACAACTGAGCTAACCATGTCCATTATTGAAGAACAGGTCCGGAGACGGCGCACGTTTGCGATTATTTCGCATCCCGACGCCGGTAAGACCACGCTGACAGAAAAGCTGTTGTTGTATGGCGGTGCCATCCAACTTGCCGGTACCGTCAAAGGTCGCAAGGCGAGCCGTCATGCGACGTCGGACTGGATGGCTCTCGAGCAACAACGTGGCATTTCAGTTACTTCGTCGGTTATGCAGTTCCCGTATGGTGACGAAGTCATCAACCTGCTCGACACGCCTGGCCACGAAGACTTCTCCGAGGATACCTACCGCACACTGACGGCCGTCGATTCGGCGCTGATGGTAATAGACTGCGCGAAGGGCGTGGAGAAACGTACGATCAAGCTGATGGAAGTGTGTCGGTTACGTGACACGCCGATCATGACGTTTATCAACAAGCTGGATCGCGAAGGCCG
>CAYTNO010000547.1:0-1761 GCA_964439125.1 uncultured Woeseiaceae bacterium
ATCTTGAATCCGGGAGCATAATTTCCTTTTAACATTCTGGGTGCTTTATCTTCGAAAAGGACGGCAAGACCTGGAATCGCGTACCAGAGGTTATCGATTGCTGGTTCGACTCTGGCGCAATGTCTTACGCGCAATGGCACTACCCGTTCGAAAACGAAGACAAGTTCGAGAAGCATTTTCCGGCTGACTTCATCTGTGAGGCTATCGACCAGACACGTGGCTGGTTTTACACACTGCATGCCATAGCGACGCTGGTTTCAGATAGCGTCGCCTACAAGAATTGCATCTGCCTGAACCTGATCGTCGATAAAGACGGAAAAAAGATGTCCAAGTCGGTTGGCAATATCGTCAACCCCTACGATGTGTTCGACACTGTTGGCGCCGACGCTCTGCGCTGGTATTTCCTTGCCCGCCTGTCCCCCGATGTACCCAAGCGTATTTCGGTCGAAATCGTCGCCGACGTGGCGAGCTCGTTTATCAACACATTCTGGAATACCTACGGCTTCTTTGTGCTGTACGCCCGTCTCGATGAAGTAGACCTGACTCGTCACGTGCCGGTTGAGAAGCGTCCGGAAATCGACAGATGGGCCATGGCTCTATTGCACGACACAATCACGACGTGCACAGAGGCACTCGACAACTTCGATGCGAAGACGGCTGGCGAGGCGATCGAGTCCTTCGTGGATCAGTTGAGTAACTGGTATGTGCGCCGGAATCGCCGCCGTTTCTGGAAGTCCACGGACCCCGAGGACAAGCATGCCGCGTACCTGACGCTTTACGAGTGTCTCAATGCGGTGCACAAACTAATGGCGCCGTTCTTGCCGTTTCTTACCGAAAACGTCTACCAGAACCTCGTTCGCAGTGTCGACGACAGTGCGCCGGAGAGTGTGCACATGACGTCATGGCCCGAGGCCGACGCAAGCTGGAAAAACGACGATTTGCTGTTCAACATCGGCGTCGTGCAGAAAGTCGTCGGGCTCGGCCGCGCGGCGCGCGGTCAATCGGGTGTGCGTACGCGGCAGCCGTTATCGAGGTTACTGGTGCGGGCGCCGGACGATAAGGCCAGGGCAGCACTTGATGCGCACCAGGATCAGATCCTCGAAGAGCTCAACGTCAAAGAGATCGAGTTCATCGCGCGCGACGCCAGCCACGTCAACTACCGGATCAAGCCAAATCTGCCGCGTATCGGCAAGAAGTACGGCAAGTTGATCCCGGCGATTCGAGCTGCGCTGGATTCCGCAGATGGTGCGGAGATTGCGGGCGCAGCCGCTCGCGGAGGAACGTTCGAGATCGATGTCAATGGAGAGAGTTTGTCGTTCGATCACGAAGACGTGTTGATCGAGACCAACGCGGCCGAAGGCTTTGCCTGTGCCGAGGACGGGGGTTATTTGACCGAACTGGATACGGCACTGAGCGCCACGCTGATCGACGAGGGTGTCGCCCGGGAAATCATCCGGTCGGTCCAGGATGCCCGTAAACAGGCGGGTCTGGAGGTTTCGGATCGAATCGTTCTCGGCGTATCAGGGTCAGATGCGGTGGAAAAAGCGCTTGCAGCGCACCGTAATTATGTAATGGCAGAGACATTGGCCACCGATTGGGCCATCGCCCAATCTGATGCGTTGTTCTCGATCGAGCGGGATTTAGGCGACGAGCATTGGCTAATTGAAATCAGCAAAAAACAATAGCGCAGCCTGAGGATTCTCGTAAAGGTTTGTCCCTACTTGCGTGCATCTTCGAATGTCTGTTATAAAAAGAGTGCGC
>CAYTNO010000548.1:0-1759 GCA_964439125.1 uncultured Woeseiaceae bacterium
GCACAACATCACCAGCTACCAGATGCAGAGTTCGTTCGGCGCGCACAAGGCTGAACCGGGCCGAATTCAGGTTACCAACCGCGTGCCGGAGTCGGTTCGCAATAAGTTGAGTCAAAAGGGCTACGACGTTGAAACGGTAGACCGCACTTACAGCCCTATCACTGCCATTTATTTCGATAGCAAAACCGGCACGATGTGGGGTGGCGCCAGCGACTACGGTGAGGACTACGGCGTAGCCTGGTAGCCTGCAAGAGTGCTGTCGAGACTTGGCCGGACACCTTAGATCAGCGGCTTGAGTCCGTGATCATGGCGTCTCGCCGTTTTGACAGTGCTGCCAGGCGGCGTTTGTCGAGTACGTCGCCGAGATTTGTACGAAGTGTCTCGTCATCTATTTCGAGCAGTGCCATTCGCCATTGCTCGCCAATCGCGAGCTCAATTTCTTTTAGATACGCAGGTCGATCAGTCTCAACGCCGAAAGAATTTTCATGATCAACCAGCATCAATAGCCAATCATCGGGGTCATACAACATCGTTGATGGCGTCCGCGCAGGATTGTAAATGAGCGCATCGAAGACATACATTGCGCCCATTTGTTTATCCAGCGAACACGGTGCACCAATCCGCTTGCCCGCGGCGACTCGTGCACGTTCGGTCAGGGATGCAGGCGGAACGAACTGCAGTGTGCCATCCTGCCCGGCGATTTCACGGCGAACCGTTACGGGAACCATGGCCAACCCCAACAGGCGATCGAGCTTGTACGCCGCGAGCTCGGGCACAAAGCTCTGCTCTGGTGGTAGGCCGTTGAAATAGGCAAATACCGTTCTCTCATCAGCAGTGATCTGTACCAATTTCCACGTGACGCTGTCGGTGTTCAATTCAACGACTTCGCCTTTCTTGAGAATATCAGCCAGCGCATCGTCGTCGACGGCCATGGATTCATGACCAACTCGTACCGGGTGTTCGACAGGAGACAAATCCGAATCACCGTCCTGATTGACCACGGTCAGTTCGTCACCTTCAATGATGAGTGCGTTGCCGCTGCCGTCGTAGTGAGTACTCAGCATGCCAGTGTCAATCTCGACAATACGGCCGTTCATGCGCTGTTGAACCTGGCGCGTAATCGTCGGCGTGTGGCCCATAACAACGCGCTTCGCACCGATTTGGCTCAATGCGGACCTCAGTGCATCCCCTTCTATGAGTCTGTTGCAAGTCGCCGTACCCCGATACCAGGTCGGGCCGGCCGGCCCGTGTAACGAAGATTTGCTCAGGTCGATAGTGTTCTGTACCACGCTCACCAATTCGTCCGAAATCATTCCGCCGCTGATTTTCTCACTGAGTATCGCAGGGCTTTCTTTGAAGCTGTAGATCGGGCTCATGACAACTGCGTCATCGAGACCTGCCCGCGTCGTCACGTAGTCGTACAGATCCTTCTTGAGCGCGACGTTGACGCCTGTCAGTCCGTGCTCGGCAACAAACGGTGGCACGCCGCCGTGCACAAACGCAGTATCATTGATGACGACCATTATCGGTTTTTCGAGAAGCCACTCGCCGTAGAAACCATCGTGGCGGAAAGCACGGCGATGCCCGAAATATCCGGGTGGCGCTTTCTGGTCGAACTCCCACCGTACGGCAGCTTCATTGCTGTCTTCGGGTTTGCTGGCGCGAAACCGTTTGTACCATTGCTTACGTTCTTTGGCTGTTTCAATGTCGAGAAACGCCGCGTATTCCTCGTTGGAAACATAGCGAAGATCACCAATGA
>CAYTNO010000549.1:0-1759 GCA_964439125.1 uncultured Woeseiaceae bacterium
CAGCCTGGCGCGCTCATGCAACGGGATGCCAAGCTTGTCGTAAGTCTCAAGGAGCTTCGGATCGACCTCATCGAGGCTCTTGGGGCGATCGTCATCGGACTTGGGTGACGCATAGTAGGAAATCGACTCGAAATCGATGGGTGGGTAGTGTACGTGTGCCCAATCGGGTTCCTGCATTTCTCGCCACTGTCGATAGGCGCGCAAACGCCACTCAAGCAGGAATTCAGGCTCGTTCTTGCGGGCAGAAATAGCACGTACGACGTCTTCGTCGAGTCCGGGAGGCATCGTGTCGGTGGCAATGTCTGTGACAAAGCCATGCTCGTATCGTCGATTGACGATGTTCTCGATATTGTCGGGATCAGTTGACATAGATCAGTTCTTTCTTTCTACGTTAATAGGCATGCCGGAGAAGCTGAATGTCGGCACCGGGCTGTTAGTTTTCAGAAGATCCAGCAGGCTGACGTCTTCGAGTGCCCTGCGGATAGCAATATTGATTCGCTGCCAGGAACCGCCGACATTGCAGACATGCTCGTGTTCACAGTTGCTGTCTGTCGCGCTGCACTCGGTAATCGAGACTGGGCCGTCAAGGGCATCGATAACGTCGGCAGCGCTGATGTGCTGGGGCGCACGAGCGAGCTTGTAGCCGCCGTTGGCGCCGCGGGTCGATGTGACCAGGCCGGCATGGCCTAGTGACTTGAGTAGCTTGCTGACGGTTGGCAATGCTATGCCAGTGGCCGCGGCGACATCTGCAGCGCTGCACACAGCAGCCGGGTTACCGGCCAAATGGGCCAGCATGACGGTACCGTAGTCGGTGAGTTTGCTGATTCTGAGCACGCGATTCTTCCGCCTCGCAGACAATAAAGGACTATTTTAGTCCTATTTGCATCCTGAGGCTATAGTTGGGGCAGCCAGTTCACAGTGATTTGTGCGTATTTTTTGCTATGCTAGCGCCGCTCCGGCATTGCCCGCCGGGCAATGACATGGAGCAGGATACTGTCTGATCACCTCATAGAAGTGCACGACGTCGACTTTGCACGCGGCGAGCGTTCGATCTTCAAAAACCTGAGTTTGACCATCGCACGTGGCGATGTGACAGCCGTCATGGGCCCCAGTGGCACAGGCAAGACGACTTTGTTGCAATTGATCACGCGTCAGCTGGTGCCCGACAAAGGCCGGATAATCGTCGATGGCGTGGATATTGCGTCACTCAGCCAATCAGGGCTTTACAGACTGCGGCGGCGTTTCGGGATGCTGTTTCAGAATGGCGCATTGCTCACGGATATGAGCGTTTTCGAAAATGTCGCATTTCCGCTGCGTGAACATACAAAACTGAGCGAGCGACTGATTCGCCACGTCGTGCTGACAAAGCTGCACGCGGTCGGATTGCGTGGAGCTGCGTATCTGATGCCGGGTCAACTATCGGGCGGCATGTCGAGGCGCGTCGCTTTGGCAAGAGCGATGGTGATGGATCCGGATGTAATTATTTATGATGAGCCATTTGTTGGTCTCGATCCGATTTCAATGGGTGTCATCGCCGAGCTCATTCGTCAAATGAACGACGCGCTGGACATCACCAGCATCGTTGTCAGTCACGATGTGAGAGAAATCTCCGAAGTATCAGATTTCTGCTACTTGGTTTCAGACGGCGCAGTGGCAGCATCCGGCCCTCCAGAGCAACTCAATGCAGAGACGTCTGCGCTTGTACAACAATTTATGCACGGTCTGGCCGATGGTCCGGTTGCATTTCACTACGATGCTC
>CAYTNO010000550.1:0-1753 GCA_964439125.1 uncultured Woeseiaceae bacterium
AATTTCCTGACGTTCCGATTCAATATGCAGCATCAATGAGTGCGGCAGTGCAGGGCGCCGACGCCATCGTGCTCATAACCACCTGGGACGAATTCGCGTCTCTACCGGAGATTATTAACAACATGGAGCCCGCGCCATTGCTGATCGACGGAAGGCGAATGATCGATAAAAACTCTGTGCCACGCTACGAGGGCATTGGATTGTCCCTGTCATGATTATCGTCGATACAGCTTTGAAGAAGCGTGAGGCCGAAGGCCGACCCATTCAGGTAGGCATCGTTGGTGCCGGTTATATGGGTCGCGGTATGGCACTGCAAATCGAGAAATCGATTCCCGGGATGCGTGTCGCCGCCATTTACAATCGTAATCCGGAGACGGCGAAGTTCGCATTGCAGCAATGCGGCATCGAGGACGCGACGCAGGCAACCTCAGCGGCGGACATTGAGTCGGCCGTCGAGCATGGCAAATATGTCTATTGTGATGATGCGGATCTGCTATGTCGCGCCGGCAACATTGACGCGGTCGTTGAGGCGACAGGCGAGGTCGAGTTCGGTGCGCAAGTTGCGATGAGCGCAATCGAGAACGGTAAACATATCATCCTGATGAATGCTGAACTGGACGCTGTCGTTGGCCCGATTCTGAAGGTCTACGCAGACAAAGCCGGTGTCGTTGTTACGAATGTCGATGGCGATCAACCCGGCGTCGTTATGAATTTGCTCCGTTGGGTGGAAACCATTGGTTACCATCCCGTGCTTGCCGGCAACATCAAAGGCCTGCAGGATCACTACCGCACGCCAGAGACGCAGCGTGGTTTCGCCGAAAAATACAAGCAAGAGCCGAAGATGATTACGTCGTTCGCGGATGGCACCAAGATTTCCATGGAAATGGCGGTGGTGGCCAACGCAACGGGGTTCGGTGTCTCTGTCCGTGGCATGAAAGGACCCAGTTGCACGCATGTCACCGAGGCCATCGATTGTTTTTCCCCGGAGGAATTATCGCAGGGCGGAATAGTTGACTTTATTCTCGGTGCCGAGCCGGGGCCGGGCGTTTTTGTCATTGGCTACAATGACCAACCGGTGCTGCAGCAATACGCGAACTACCTCAAGATGGGTGACGGACCCTATTACACATTCTATATTCCCTATCATTTGCCGCATCTCGAATCACCATTGACTGTTGCTCGTGCCGTGCTTTTTGACGATGCCGCGATTGCTCCAATGGGAGCGCCTTTTGCAGAGGTGCTTACAGCGGCAAAATGCGACCTGAAAGCCGGTGAGATCCTCGACGGTATTGGCGGTTTTCACTGCTATGGCCTGGTCGATAATGTGGATGTTGCTCGTGCCGGGAATTTTGTGCCGATGAGCCTGATCGAAGGCTGCACGCTGACGCGCGACATTGCCAAAGACGAGATCATTTCGTATCAGGACCTGACCTTCCCGGAAAACCGGGTTTGCGATCGGCTGCGACAGGAGCAGGATCGGTATTTTCTCAACGGATCTGGCGCATGAGTAATGAATCGCCAAAAGACCTGATTACCGTTCTGACGGCGGACAATGGCTGGTCGCTGTTTGACTTCAAGGAGTTGAAGCAATATCGCGACCTTTTCTACTTTCTGGTTTGGCGCCCTCACTCTTGTGTCTTACTTCTTCCGCAAGATGAGCCACAATCGCCGCTGCTTTTTTGGCTTCCCTACCAGCTCTATCTGCTTTTCTGATGGACTCAGGAGTCTGCTTTTCAATGGCCTCGGCCAGAGC
>CAYTNO010000551.1:0-1752 GCA_964439125.1 uncultured Woeseiaceae bacterium
ATTCGGAATGAGGGTCCTTTGGATTCTTGTCTGTCTGATTGGCATTAGTTTGCCGGCGTACGCCCATACACCGCATCATGTTATCGACGAGCTGGAACTGTCGCCCGACTACGAGAACGACTCTACGATGTTCGTTCTCGTGCACAATTATCTGCTCCGGTCGACTGAACGCGGCGCAAGCTGGCAGCAGCTGGTTAACGGGATTGATAGTCCGTATGTGCTGACGGATATCTCAATATCCGAGAATTTCGCAGCAGACAATGTCTTGTTCGTGACAACGGCTGGAGACGGCGTATTCAAGTCGGCTGACAGGGGGCAAAGCTGGAATCGATTTAATGCTGGTCTACGGCAACTAGATATCGGCAAGTCGCTCGTCGTTCCGAGCGAAGGGGAACAATCGATATTGGCGGCCGGTTCGTCGAGAGGCCTGTTTGCAAGTGTCGCAGAGGATGCCAATTGGCATCGCGTGCTGAGCGACGATGTGCAGATAACGGCGCTTGCTATCGTGGAGAACAATAGGTCGTCGTATGCAATGGCCGGTGATTCGAACGGCGGTATTTGGAAAAGTGACGAGTATCTGAAAAATTGGCAGCGCATCGTGAGGCTCACCAATGCGGGTGCAATAACGTCGATCGCTGGCAAACCGTCGCGGGGACCAACGGATACTATTCTCGTGGGCACGGAAAAATCGGGTTTACTGCGCCTGTCTGATAGCGGCGCCACGCTCGAGCATCTTTCCCGGAGCTGGCCGGACAGGCTCGAGGATTGCCGGAACAGAGAACTCACAACGCCGGTGCCAGACGTTCACATCAGGGACATTGAACTATCCGATGATGGTCTGGGCTTGTTCGTTACAACGTGGAATAGCGCCGTGCATGTCTCGCACGATGCAGGAGATTCGTGGAAGACCCTGGGCCTGGGTCTCCGGTGTAATGATCAGGCAGATGCTAGCGGGTTTGCTGTGCCACATTTTCGCGATCTGGAAATGGGCGGAGCGGGGCAGCAGGACTGGTTTCTTGCGAGCTTCGACGGGCTCTATCGCTCGGAAGACATGGGTGATTCGTGGCGGCAGTTTGAGACTATGCCGGTCAGCCTGATCCGTGGCCTTGGAGTCTCTCCGGCCTCAGGCGAAAGACACAAACTGCTTGTTACGACGTACGGTGGCGGCGCCTACATTGTCGCGGATCATGGCCAATCATGGACTGTGGCAAATGGTGGCCTGGTATCCACACGCCTCGCAGATGCCGAGTTCTCGCCAGAATTTTGGACTGATGGAATAATGTTCGGGCTGGCAAAGGATCGCTTGCTGCGTGCCGATATGAACGGCAATAGCTGGCATGCCATATCACTCCCTTATCGCGGGTGGAGGCGGCGAGTCGGTTTCGGACTGGAGCAGCGTTTGGGCTTTAGTGCCGAGTACGGTTCCGAGCTTTTTCTCGATGCCTCCGAACGCGGTGGGGTCTGGCCAATGCAGATCGAATTGTCTCCGTCATTCGCTATGGATCAGACGATGCTCGTGGGCTTTCGCAGACACGGTGTTTGGATATCCGATGATGCTGGCGTCAGCTGGAACCGAAATTGGGAGGGGCCGACCGACTATGTCACTGATTTGAAGATCTCACCTGAATTTTCCAGAGACGGAACCGCCTTCGCCGCTATCCGGGGCGCGGGAATAGTTGTTACGCGCGACGGGTCGGCGAGCTGGCATCCAGCCAATTCGGGCTTTGAGTATTTTGCAGAGTTTCAGGCAAC
>CAYTNO010000552.1:0-1738 GCA_964439125.1 uncultured Woeseiaceae bacterium
GTGTGGCGCTTAAAGAAGCAACGGTCGCCGGGAAATCGAAGCTGACACGGCAAATCCCGGAACAGCCGGTTCGAATGGAAATTCGGATCGGAGCAGGGTCAGCCCCAGAGCACAAAGAACACGGAGTTCTTGGCGATGGCTGGCCCTTTCGCGTGTCTGAAAGAAGCGCGAATGACAATCTCAGCCAATCGAAGCTGGGATGGTGACAGAGATTTTAAGTATTAGGCGCTGACCAATCGAAGTCAGTGCGAGGTTTTGAAGATGACGATGGGTCTTGTTGGCCGCAAATGCGGCATGACACGTGTCTTTACGGAGGACGGGGAATCTATCCCGGTTACCGTAATCGAGGCACAACCAAACCGTATCACTCAGGTGAAGACCGTTGAGATTGATGGCTATCGCGCGCTGCAGGTAACTGCTGGCGCCAAGAAGCCGTCTCGCGTGTCGAAACCTCTAGCCGGCCACTTTGCTAGCGCAAAGGTTGAAGCCGGCGACTTAATTTCGGAAGTCCGCCTGGACGACACCGACGACGGTGATTTCGCTGCTGGCGGCGAGCTCAAGGTCGATTTGTTCACCGAAGGCCAAAAGGTGGACGTCGTAGGTACATCGATCGGTAAAGGGTTTGCAGGTGGCGTCAAGCGCCATAACTTCTCAATGCAAGATGCGACGCACGGCAACTCGCTGGCACACAGAGCCCCGGGTTCTATCGGTCAAAACCAGACGCCTGGCCGCGTTTTTAAAGGCAAGAAGATGGCTGGTCACATGGGTAACGTTCGCCGCACCGCACAGAACCTCGTCGTCGTACGGGTGGATGCGGAACGTAACCTCCTTCTGATTAAGGGCGCAGTCCCGGGCCACGCTGGCGGCAAAGTAATTGTCCGTCCGGCAGTCAAGGCCAGGAACTGAGGGGCGCTGCGATGAAATTGAAGATGCAAGGCAGTGGTTCGGTCGATGTAGCAGAAGCTGCATTCGGCGCCGAATTCAACGAGGCTCTGATCCACCAGGTTGTCACCGCGTACCTCGCCGGTGGCCGGGCTGGAACAAAGGCTCAGAAGAATCGTGCAGCGGTTCGCGGCGGTGGTGCGAAGCCATGGCGGCAGAAAGGCACTGGTCGTGCCCGTGCTGGCACGATTCGTAGCCCGATCTGGGTTGGTGGCGGTCGCACGTTTGCTGCGGTACCGCGTGACCACTCGCAGAAGGTCAACAAGAAAATGTATCGTGCTGCACTGCGTTCAGTTTTGTCTGAGCTCGTGCGGCAGGATCGCCTGGTCATCGTCAATGAGCTCGCGCTTGAGGCACCAAAGACCAGGCTGCTGGCGACCAAACTTAAAGAGCTCGATCTGGATAGCGTGCTTATCCTGAACGAAGCATTCGATGAGAAAGTTTTTCTGGCGGCGCGCAACTTGCCGAATGTCGGCGTTTGCGACATTGGGTCGCTTGATCCCGTCGTGTTGATTCGATTCGAGAAGGTTCTGATTACGCTGCCAGCGCTGAAGCTGCTAGAGGGGCGTCTGTCATGAGTATTGCTGGTCGCCAGGAACGTTTGATGACAGTTATTCGCGGTCCACACGTGTCTGAAAAAACGCACATGGCCGCTGAGAGCAATCAGGTTGTTCTTAAAGTTCGTACTGATGCAAGCAAGTCCGAAATTCGTCAGGCCGTCGAGCTTATGTTCGACGTCAAGGTCGAGGGTGTCTCCGTCGTCGACGTCAGAGGCAAGACCAAGCGTTTTGGCCAG
>CAYTNO010000553.1:0-1732 GCA_964439125.1 uncultured Woeseiaceae bacterium
GGCTCCTGGCCATGAAGTGACTGAGGAGAAGCGATTTCGCGTCCGCAGCCGCCGCAATTTCGCCGATTCGGCTCGGAATTGCGTGTAACTGTCTTGCGCCGTCACCAGCACCCTCTGGAATCGGCATGTGCATGACCAGCAGCGTGGCGTCTTTGGCAAAATCCGCGAAGTCCTCGTTGCTGCCGTTCTGGTCGCTTGCAAAGACTACTGACTCGCCTCGTACCTCAACTCGAAACGCGATCGCCGGGACAATACCGTGTGGTACGTGCATCGCATAAATCACAATGTTATCGCTCTCACCTTGCAACAGATTTCGCTCGGGCGAAACGGCATCGCCAACCTCGATAGCGTTGAGTTTCGGCAGTCCTCCGCTGCCATCGAGGTAGCCGGACAAATACGCGTACGCGCCCTGGCTACTGTCGAGAATACTCGTTAGGTAACTATCGAGCCCGGGGAAGCGATCGCTGCCGCTTGGTCCGGCCACAGTCAGCGCCCGCTGTCGCTTCGCAAAGTTGCCGGACTTCATCAGCGCCGCAAAATCCGCAGAGTGATCGGCATGAAAGTGACTAAGACCCATGAAGTCCAGATCGCGAAAGTCCGCATGAGCTTCACCGAAACGAAGAAAACTGCCGCCACCGGTATCGATCATGACGCGAGATTTTCCGTCGACCCAAACCAGGTAAGAAGAAGAGGCGCGCGCATCGTCGGCTATCGGGCCACCTGACCCCAGAACCTGAACGGCGACACCCTGAGCCGGTGGGCAAACTACCGGCTGTTCCGCGCAAGCAGAAGACAATGCAGCGAACGCGATTATGCCAATAAGAAATCTCATGTCAGGCCTGCTTTAGCGGGTGATCATCCGGCAACTGATGGCTAACCCACATGGCGAGCCGGTGTTTCATATTGGGCTGTGTCATCTGCTGCGGTGGCAGCGGGATGATTTCCTTATCATGCACGAGTAGCCGGTAGGCGTATTCGATCTTCAGGTTATGGGAGTCCGTCGCCTCAAATTCGACAATGCCGCGCTTGACCGCACTTTCCATTATTCGCGACAAGGCTTCTTTTAGTAACGCAGGTTCGTTCTTGAGCTTTTTGGCCAACACGCAGCTCCTTTGATCGACACGTGCAATACTTTAACAGACAGAAGCCTTGCTTATTGCGAACCTTATTGTCTACTGACTCTTGTTCTTCCTGTGCTCGGCTTGATGCGTACCGAATTCGTCAGGGCTTACGCTGCCATCGTCGTCTGTGTCGATGTCGTCAAACGACGGGGCATTCGCCACATTCTTCATCTTCCGGCCTTCCTGAGCACGTTCTGCGATTCGCGCGGCTCGTGCCTCATAGAATTCCGTTTCGGTGATGGCGCCGTCGTCATTGAGGTCAAAGTCGGCAAATGATGGCATGTTCTTGCCCATGCCTTTTTGACCATCCTGCGCCGATAATGGTGCAGACATGACAACGCCAACCGCCATTACGGCGACCAATAGTGGAAAAGTAATTCTATTCATTTCGTTTACTCCTAAGGACTAATTCAGTGAATTCTGCTCGCTGCATGCAGCGAGCAGAATCGATAGGCTGACTAGCTTGATCGTCCTAAGCTAGTTTCGACCGCCGCTTCGTTTACCATTTCCGGAGCGTCCCTGAGCATTGCCCTGGGATTGCCGATTTTGCTGTTGTTTCATCTGATTGGCGGCACCCGTTTGATCTTTCTTTTGTTCGCGAGTTTGCTGCT
>CAYTNO010000554.1:0-1715 GCA_964439125.1 uncultured Woeseiaceae bacterium
GGTGAACGGCATCGTTCGCCTTCGCTGGACGACGAATGAAGAAGATGAGGCGAAGTTGCGTTGTGTGTTTGCTAATGTCGCAGCCGCGCGCTTCCTGCATATGCAAACTGATGAACTGATCGGCTGCAGCGGTGAGCAAATTGTGAGAATCGCCACCAATGCTATGGAGCCTGATGAGGCAAAGGCCGTTCATGCTGTTTTCTGCAACGCGATTGACGCTAATGAAAGTGTCGACAGAGAGATCCAACATCAATCGAATGGCGCCGTGAAGTGGCTGCGAATGATCTGCGAACCCTTTGGCACCGATATCGCACTTACGTTTGTCGATGTTACGGACGGCAAGGCCAAAGTTGATCATATGGAATCGATCGCGCTGTCGGATCCGCTAACCGGAGTCCTGAACCGTCGTGGCTTCGAGCGTGATGCTTCAATGCGTCTGACAGAGAGCGCCGACGACGCGTCCGGAGCACTGCTTTTCATCGACCTCAACGATTTCAAGACAATCAACGACACCTATGGGCACGAAGTTGGAGACGAATTGCTGACAATCGCTGCAACGCGTCTGCGGAAGAGCCTGCGATCCTGCGACATTATTGGTCGCCCTGGCGGTGACGAATTCGTTGCTTTGGTGCCGGATGTCACTGGTGAAATCGCCGAGCAGCTGGCGAGGCGCCTGACGGCGACACTTGAAGAACCGTACCTAATCGGCAAAGACAAGCTGAGCTGCGCTTCAAGTATCGGGCTGGCACTTTACCCGGATAACGCCAGTACTTTGACCGGATTGTTGCGCGAAGCGGATCAGGCAATGTATCGAGCCAAGGATCGTTGCCGCGGTGTCACCGAAGTTGGCGCTTGCGACCTTCTCGAAAAAGCTATGTAATATTCCGCTACCTGCGCCGGTCAGTTTCACCGGACGATTAAGGAGCGTGATACAGATGTCTATTTTCGCAACCGGGCAATTCAATGCCCGATCAGCAGCAATTGGTTTGTTTTCGACAGCATTGGTGCTTAGCCTGGTGTCCAGCATGTCGTTGCAGTACGGGCATGCTGATACGCCGGTCGCTGCCACCGCCGAAGAGATTCAACCCCTGGTTGCTGGAGATGTCGCGCCACGATTTACGGTTGAAACAGTCGACCATGAACCTTTCGTGTTTGAACCGCGAAAACTGGAGCGGCCGGCGTTGCTTATATCTTTTCGTGGCGGCTGGTGTCCGTTTTGCAACATGCACCTGTCGGAGCTTCGGCACGTTATCGGCGAAATTGACGCCCTGAGAGTCGATGTCCTGTTCCTTAGTGGTGATCGGCCGGAATTGCTCTATCGGAGCCTGAAAGAAGAAACGCAACAGGATATTGCTGATCTTGACTACCAGATACTTTCCGATGCTGATGCCCAGGCCGCCATAGCGTTTGGCATTGCGTTCAAGGCGCCACAAAAGGCGATCGACAGGCGTAGCGAGAAAGGCGATGACATAGTGGATTCGTCGATGGCCATACACGGAATGCTACCAGTGCCATCGGTGTTCGCAGTGGGCAAAGACGGAATAATCGCATTTGCCTATTCGAACGCGGACTACAAAGTACGGCTACCCGCTGACGAACTCCTGGCTGTCGCCAAAGGCATGGTCGCAGCTCAATAGTTGTCAGCCGCCGGTAATGGTACGCTTCGCGCTTGATTAAATGAGAGAGCGTGGAGACACCGATGGTAACGGCAATCG
>CAYTNO010000555.1:0-1714 GCA_964439125.1 uncultured Woeseiaceae bacterium
AGTCGGGCTGACAATTTGCGAAGACGTCTGGCAGCCTGGGCCGATCGCTGCCGCAAGAAGTGCCGGAGCCGAGTGTGTGATTGCGATCAACGGATCGCCTTTCGAATTGAATACGCAAGACAAGCGCGAGCAAATCGTGCGCTCCAGAGTTGCCGAATCCCGCATTCCGGTTCTCTACCTGAATATGGTCGGCGGTCAGGATGAACTTGTTTTTGACGGCGGTTCATTTGCAATGGATGCTGACGGCGAAGTCGACTTTCGTGCTCCGGCGTTCGACGAAGGGCTGCACCCGGTTGTCCTGTTGGCAAGCGCAAGCGGCATCGCGATAGAGTCGGATACAGTCACTGAACATATGCCAACCGAACAGAGCGTATATCGCGCCCTGGTTTGCGGAACGCGCGATTACGTTGGGAAACATGGTTTTCCCGGTGTGGTCATCGGCTTGTCGGGCGGCATCGATTCGGCGCTCGTTTTGTCCATCGCGTGTGACGCGCTGGGCTCCGACAGGGTTCGGGCGGTCATGATGCCATTTCGGTACACGGCGGCGATAAGCCAGGAAGACGCCTCCAAACAAGCGCACATACTCGGCGTGCAATACGACGTTATTCCAATTGCGCCGATTTATGACGCGACGGTTGCGCAGCTGGCACCTCTATTTGCAGGTCGCGACGAGGACGTTACGGAAGAGAATATTCAGGCGCGATGCCGCGGCTTGTTGCTCATGGCGATTTCAAATAAAACCGGCAGGATGTTGCTGACTACTGGTAACAAGAGCGAAATGGCTGTTGGCTACGCAACGCTTTATGGCGATATGGCGGGTGGTTTTGCGCCGATAAAAGACTGCACCAAGACGCTCGTATATCAGCTCGCGCGGTACCGCAACAGCATCGGGGATGCCATCCCGGAGCGCGTGATCACGCGCGAACCCTCTGCCGAGTTGAGACCAGGTCAGAAGGACAGTGACTCGTTACCACCATATGACATCCTCGATTCGATACTCGAATCGTTTATCGAGGAAGATCTGTCGGTCGAACAGATTGCACAACGTGGCTTCGATCGAGATGTCGTTATCCGAGTACTTGAGATGGTCAAGCGCAATGAGTACAAGCGCCGTCAGGCACCGCCGGGTATTCGCATCAGTAGCCGGGCATTCGGGCGCGACTGGCGCTATCCGATTACGTCTGGCTATCTCTTCCCGGGCTAGCTTCCGCCCGGGTAGTTCAGTGACAGGACTCGGCGCGTATCGGCCGCGAGCTCGGTCATGCCGAGTTTCTCGTAAGCCGCTGCCATAATCCTGAGTGATTCTTCGTTCATTTCGACGCCGTTGTATTCTTCGAGCGCACTCTTGGCTCGATTAAGCGCTGCCACATAGGCGCCACGGCGCAAGTAGTAATCCGCGACGTGATTCTCGTACGCCGCCAGACGGTTCTTCAGGTAAACCAGGCGCTGCTCGGCGTCTGCCGCATATTCGCTGGCCGGGTATCGATCGACCAGGCGGCGCAGAGACGAGTATGCGAGATCCGCGTCTCTCGGTGGGCGTAGATCGACGTTTTTCTTAAAGCGCCGCTCGAGGAATCCTGCTTCATCCTCAAAAAAAGCGAGAGCCTTTATGTAGAGCGCGTAATCCACGTTCGGATGAATGGGATTCTCGCGCATAAACGTATCGGCGGCTTCCACGGCTTGCTCTTTTTGCCCGGCCTTGTAGTAGGCGAAT
>CAYTNO010000556.1:0-1713 GCA_964439125.1 uncultured Woeseiaceae bacterium
CGTAGACTATTGGGCTATCTATCGAGTAGGAGTCAACATCGAACATGGATCGTTTGCGCTCAAAATTGCGCCGCAGTAACTGCACGTACTCTGCGCCGTGCCATGTTTCTGCGCTGTTGTTTGTTATCTCTTGTTCAAGAACGAACGCGTAACCATCCGCCGTAAAGCGATAGCGCTTCTCAACGGTCACGCCGGCAGCATCGGACCAGCTGAGCGGCACAACAAGGTCGCCGCTGCCACTGACAACATGGCGTTGCTGTTTTGCGGTGAAGGTCGCCCGATGATTCGGCTCCGGGCCGTCAGTCGCCGAACGAAGGCCCGACTGTATGAGGCCAATGTCGTTGGGGTCGGTTGAGAGCAGCTCAACGAGATCGTCGGGCCGGTCTTTGGCCACCGGGTAGTTGCGCAAAACGGCGCTCTGAACGGTGCCGCCCTGCGTGCTTAGCTCGATGTCGAACACATCTGTTTGTACGTGGATGGTCGGAGCGAGGGCAACGCCGTCAACAGAGGGTGCGGCATCAAGGCTCGGCTGCACAGCCGGTGCGTCGACGTCGGTGTTTGTCAGCTGCGGCAGCGCGTCATTGGGCGCCTCAATAAGTGGCTCTTGTGTCGCGGCCGGTGTTTCTGTCGGCTGCGGGCCGTAATCGAGCATCCATGCCTGGTAACTAAGCCAGGCCATCATGCCAAACAGCGCCCATGTGAGAAGTCGTTGGTTATCCATGTTTTCTTATTCCTGAGCGCCCTTCTCGCGCATTGCCCGCTTACACCGCTCCCAGTGTCCCGTCAGGCTGTTGAACAGTTGTTGGTTGCCCGCCGCACGCGCGGCCGGCTGGTTGATGACCACGACATCCAGTCCCGCCAGCGCAGCCTGATGATGCCGGAAAGACTCCCTGACAACACGCTTAATTCTGTTTCTGTCCGTTGCGAACCGACAGTTCTTTTTGGATATCGCCAGGCCCAGCCGGGCAATGTCCATGTCGTTGCATCGGGATAATACGGTAAAACATTTATCGCGGCTGCGCGTCGCTTTTTTAAACACGCGCCCGTATGCACCGGCATTGAGCAGCCGGTTGTCCTTTTTAAGCCGGTAGAGTGAGCAGCCAGCCATTTACTAAGATTTTTTGCCGTCTGGGCGACCGCGGCCAAAACCGGGGTCGGCTAAGGCGCTAGCCTGACGCGGCCTTTTGCGCGGCGGCGCTTGATGACGAGGCGCCCGGCTTTTGTCGCCATGCGAGCACGAAAACCGTGCGTCCGCGCGCGCTTCAATTTGCTGGGCTGAAAGGTGCGTTTCATCTGCCTGTTACCTGGGTTTTCTGCAGCACCATCAATGGCCTGCAATCCGGAGGGGCGGCAAGAGTACGCAGATGGCCAGACAGTGTCAATAGGTGCCCCGGATCTGGGCGAAAGCGGGGCTCCAGGCAGTATCTTCCGGGCGATCTGGCAGCGCTGTTGCAGAGGGTATAGACTGCCCGATCTTCTATTGATATTACTGTTTAACGCTCTTTTTTGGGGACTCTTTTGCCGGTCGAAATGACGCTTTGGAATCGCTGCATCCGCGACCTTCAGGCGGAACTTCCGGAACAGCAGTTCAACACCTGGATTCAACCGCTACAGGCCGTAGAAGAAGGCGGCGTACTGCGCCTGCTCGCCCCGAACCGTTTTGTCGTGGAGTGGCTGCAGCAACACTACGTTGACCGCATTCTGGAAATCGTC
>CAYTNO010000557.1:0-1703 GCA_964439125.1 uncultured Woeseiaceae bacterium
AATATTATCTGTCTTCCGACTCCCATATGGCCGAGATTAGAACGGCCTATCGCGCCTACATCGAAGAGCTGCTTGGCATTGCTGGTATTGCCGACGCCTCGGTAAGGGCAGATCGAATATATGCGCTCGAAACAGAAATAGCCAAAGCCCATGTGACCCGTGAAGAAAGCGGAGATTTCGCAAAATCAGCAGACGTCTGGACTCGCGATGATTTCGACCAAAAGGCGCCCGGAATTGAATGGCAGTCGTTTTTTGAGGCGGCGAACCTTGTCAGCCAACAGAAGTTTTCCGCATATCATGCGGGTGCAATTCCCGGGTTGTCAGCGTTGGTCGCGTCACAACCGCTTGATGCATGGAAGGACTGGCTCGTTTTCCATCGTATCAACACCTATGCGGATGTCTTGCCGTCGGCGATAGACCAGGCTGCTTTCGCTTTTAACGGCACCGTATTATCGGGGACTCCCGAGCAACGCAGCCGCGTCAAGCGCGCGCTTGCGGCGGTCAATGGGCGACTTGGTGATGCGGTCGGCCGAGCCTACGTGGAAAAATATTTCCCGGCTTCGGCCAAGGCTGATGTTTCGGCCATGGTCGACAATATCGTTGATGCTTTCGAAAGTCGCGTCGAGGCCAATGAATGGCTGGCGCCGGAAACAAAAAATGAAGCGCTGGCCAAGGTGAGGACGATAAGGGTCAGCGTCGGTTATCCGGACACCTGGCGCGACTATGGTGGTTTTTCGGTAGATGCTGGAAAGGCTTACGCAAACGTCGTCGCTGCTGAAAAAGTAGAATATGTGCACCAGCTCGCCAAGATTGGTAAGCCAATGGATAAGGGCGAGTGGTGGATGACGGCTCAGCTAGTCAACGCGGTGAATCTTCCCGTTCAGAATGCTCTCAATTTTCCAGCCGGCATTCTGCAGCGTCCATTTTTCGATGCAGAAGCCGACCCTGCGTATAATTATGGAGCCATTGGAGTGGTTATTGGCCACGAAATCAGCCACAGCTTTGACGACAATGGCGCGGCATTTGACGCATCAGGTGTACTACGCAATTGGTGGACAGAGGACGATTTCGCCCAGTTCGCAGTGGCTGGAAATGCGTTGGCAGATCAGTATGACGGCTACGCGCCATTCCCGGATCTGCATGTTAACGGCAAGCTGACGCTCGGCGAGAATATAGCCGATGTCGCAGGGCTGGCAGCGGCCTATGACGCCTATCGCGCCTCGCTCAATGGCAAGGAAGCGCCCGTGATCGATGGCTATACGGGGAATCAACGATTTTTTATTGGCTATGCGCAGATTTGGGCAACCAAGATGCGCGAAGAATCCCTGCGCAGGAGGATAGCCACCGACGGTCATGCGCCTGGACAATATCGCGCTCTGACAGTTCGCAATATTGATGCCTGGTATGAAGCGTTCGACGTGCAGCCAGGCGACGAACTCTACCTTGCGCCCGAACAGCGCGTGAAGATCTGGTAGCAAAATTGCGGTGGTGCAGCCGGCTTCTTTAAATCCTCATGAAAGCAATGCTCCTAAAGCGAGTTGTGTCACTGCAGGATAATCCTGAGCCGCTGACGCCCGAGGATGTTCCGGTTCCGCGACCGGCACCGGACGAGGTCCTGATTAGGGTGAGTGCCTGCGGCGTTTGCCATACCGAGTTGGACGAGATCGAGGGTCGAACGCCGCCGTCGGTGTTGCCGATGATCC
>CAYTNO010000558.1:0-1701 GCA_964439125.1 uncultured Woeseiaceae bacterium
CAGGCCTTTGCCAGCCTTGAATCCCGGAACATTGCTTGCCTTGATTTGGATCGCTTCACCGGTTCTCGGGTTGCGTCCCATACGTGCTGCACGCGCCTTCACCGAGAAGGTTCCGAAGCCTACCAGTGAAACGGATCCACCGTTTGCCAGTGTGCCCTGAATTGCGTCAAGCACTCCATCTACTGCTTTCGTTGCATCAGCACGCGACAATCCTGCCGCACCCGCAACTGCATCTACCAATTCACCCTTATTCATGCTTTCACCCTTGCAGATTGATTAAAGAAAAATGTATCAATCCAGCGAGCTCTCCCAAGAGTCGCAATCCGCTGAATCACCGTTCGTGGCTCCGTGCTTCCACTAGCAGCTCCGATGCTTATACCAACTGGCCAAAACACCGTCAAATTTCCTTTAACCACGCGGGTTTCAGCGTGTTAGTGGGGTCGGGCAATATCCTCGGATTTCTGCTCGTCAGCGGGCGATTTTGGCTCGGATTTCTCGTCGCCCGCAGAGGCCTCTGGCAGTGGCATATGTTGCAGTGAATGCTCGAGAACCTGGTCAATCCATTTCACTGGAACAATCGTCAGCTTGTCCTTGATGTTCTTCGGAATTTCCACAAGATCCTTCTCGTTTTCATGCGGTATTAACACGGTCGTAATGCCACCGCGGTGAGCCGCAAGAAGCTTCTCTTTGAGGCCCCCAATTGGCAACACTTCACCACGCAATGTGATCTCGCCTGTCATGGCCACATTGCTCTTCACGGGGATGTCGGTTAATGCCGACACGAGGGCAGTACACATGCCAACTCCCGCACTCGGTCCGTCCTTCGGAGTGGCCCCTTCGGGCACGTGAATGTGCACATCGAGCTTCTGATAGAAGTCCTCGGCGATGCCCAAAACGGCGTGACGTGAGCGCACAACCGTCATTGCGGCCTGGATCGATTCGGTCATTACCTCGCCCAGCTGGCCCGTATAGGTGTGCTTGCCCTTGCCTGAAACGACGGCCGCCTCGATCGTGAGCAACTCACCGCCAACCTCGGTCCACGCCAGCCCGGTTACCTGCCCGACCTGATCGTTGTCCTCGACTATGCCATAGCGGAAACGACGCACACCAAGGTACCTCTCCATGCTCTTGGGCGTGATTGAGACGCGCGTATCGCGCGGTTTGAGCAGCAGCGATTTGACGACTTTGCGACAGATCTTCGAAATTTCGCGCTCGAGGTTACGAACACCGGCTTCACGCGTGTAATGCTGGATGATGTCGCGGACGGCGCTCCTGGATATTTGCAGCTCGCTCTCTTTGAGTCCGTTTTCCTTCAACTGCTTCGGAATCAGGTAGCGAGTGGCAATGTTGAGCTTCTCGTCCTCGGTGTAACCCGGAATACGGATCACTTCCATGCGATCGAGCAACGGCGGCGGAATATTCAGGCTGTTTGCCGTACACACAAACATGACATCCGAGAGATCAAAATCGACCTCAAGGTAATGATCCTGGAAAGTCGAGTTCTGTTCCGGATCCAGCACTTCAAGCAACGCCGAAGACGGGTCGCCACGAAAGTCCATGGCCATCTTGTCAACTTCGTCGAGCAGGAACAGCGGATTGCGCACACCGGTCTTGCCGAGGTTCTGGATGATCTTGCCGGGCATAGAGCCGATGTACGTACGACGGTGGCCGCGGATCTCCGCCTCGTCGCGCACACCGCCG
>CAYTNO010000559.1:0-1691 GCA_964439125.1 uncultured Woeseiaceae bacterium
GCTGGTTTTTCTCGAATGTTTATCAAGTAATTCCGATGCGGTCTTTCCTCTCAGACAGATATATTGTGTTTCGGTTCGTTTGCAAGCACAATTCGCGGCGCAAAAGCCAACGCCGGAGAGGTGGCAGAGTGGTCGAATGCACTGGTCTTGAAAACCAGCAAGGGTTTGTAGCCCTTCGAGGGTTCGAATCCCTCCCTCTCCGCCATTCTCGTAAGGCATTGCTGTATCCCTTGAAAAATCGGCGCAGGGCTTGATTAAGCGAATTGACGACCTAAATCTGTACCTTGGTAGTGCTAAGATTCGCGAACTAAACAGCGAGAGGAAACCTGAATGCAAGAGCAAGTAAATTACCTGGCACCGGTTGCAAACGCATCGGTCGAAGATCGATCGGAGTTCATCTGGAAGGTCTATGCCCACGTTGTCGGGGCGATACTGGCCCTGGTAGCCATCGAAGCCTACATCCTCACCTCAGGGATGGTGGATGGGCTGATAACACTGCTGTACAGCAATCCGATGATCACCTTTATCTTGTTCATCGGTTCAAGCATGGGCGCGCAATATGCAGCTCATCGCGCGAAGTCGACAACCGCGCAGTACGCAGCATTGGCCGCCTACGTATTCGTTTTTTCACTGATAATGGCCCCGGCCATTTACATCGCAGAAGCTATGCAACCTGGTGTGGTCGACAGCGCTGTGGGCGTGACTGTTCTGGGTTCAGTCGGTCTAATCGCCACCGCTATGATCACCAGGAAGGACTTTTCCTTTCTCAGGGGAATCGTGGTTTGGGGCATGATGTTGGCGCTCGTGGCGATACTGGCAAGCATGTTTCTTGGGTTTGAGCTGGGGCAGTGGTTCTCGATCGCGATGATCGGACTTCTCGGAGCGTCAATTCTCTTTAAGACATCGGAAATAATGCGCACTTACCCAACAGGCAAGTACGTTGCTGCGTCTCTGGAATTGTTCGCGTCAATCGCCTTGCTGTTCCTGTGGATTTTGCGGTTTATGCGCAACTAACAGACTGCCACAAGTAAAGATTCAAAAAGGCCCGCTTGCGGGCCTTTTTCGTGCCCTGACACTTGCGGCTTTCACGGATATTGCCCCCAGCCACTACGTGATATCAGTTACTTGCCAGCAGGCAAACAGCATTCAAATAGGAGCGCTGTGATGAAAGGTCTTTCTATCCCGACATTGCTCCTGGTCTCACTTGCAGCATTGGGCGGCTGCGACCAGGATCGAGCCATGTCCGAACGCGGATTTCGCCTGCCGGAAGGCAACGCAACGGCCGGTCGCGAGACATTCCTGTACATGCACTGTAACCAGTGTCATACGATCATTGATGAGCAATTACCCATTGTCGCGGGATTCGAGCCGTTCGTCGAACTCGGCGGTTCATTGACGCGTGTTAAGACCTATGGCGAGCTGGTTACGGCGATTATCAATCCATCTCACAAACTGGCCGACGGCTATCCCGAAGATCTTGTCTCCGAAAATGGCAAGTCGAAAATGTATGTGTACAACGGATTCATGACCGTTCAGGAGCTAACCGATCTGGTCATGTACCTACAGGGCCATTATGAGGTAGTGCCACCGCACTTCCAGTACCGGGTCTACCCCTAGACGGTCTCAGTGCCGCCCATATAAGGCCGCAGAACAGCAGGCACGCGAATACTGCCGTCAGCCTGCTGGTAGTT
>CAYTNO010000560.1:0-1687 GCA_964439125.1 uncultured Woeseiaceae bacterium
AAACCAGCACGTCTTTCAGTTTCTTGGATCCGTCGAGGAGATCTGACAAATCATATTTGGGGGTCAGACCAAGGTATTCGTGAACGGATGGCCGCCTGAGATCCAGATCAGCCAGGATCACCTGATGATTCACATCCTGCGCGAGACTAAATGCCAGGTTGAGTGCGGTTAGTGATTTGCCTTCGCCTGGTCCGGCGCCTGTTATGCCAATGACGTTGAACTTAGACGCCCGCAATCGCTGCAGTATGCGTGTTCGCAGCACCTTATAGGCGTTGCGCTGCGGAGCATCATGTAGTGCCGCGACGACACGATACTTCTCCAGGCAGTTTTCGTCCGGGACCATCACCGGCAGTTTGGAAAAATCAATACTGTGCTTTGCCATCTTGCTGTCTTCCTTAATGGGCACGGGAGACTTTTCCTTGTCAGGCGATTTGGTTTTGCCGAAATTACTTCCGCCACTTTGCTTCAATGCTTTTTCAATTCGTCCCATAGTCATCTTATTTTACCATCAACCTCTCGTGCTAAAGCTGGATAGTTATCATGAGTAACAGCAGGCTCGATACACCAATGATAGAAAATGTCCACGCATACATGCGTTTTTTAAGTGTCGCTTGAGTCTCAAGAACAGGAATGATCGCGATCGGTGGCATGCCCGTCAGATTCTTCAAATCGCGCACGCTACGGACCTTTACGTCAAATGCCTCGGCGACCAAAACAGCAGCAAACGAACAGGCAAATGCGAAGATGAAGCCCAGGACGGTAATTGCAAGGCGGTTTGGAAAAGCGGCGGAGGTCGGTTCGGCCGGCGTACGTTGGAGCACATATCGTTCACCCTTCTCAGAGGTTTCCAAATCAAGCGCTTGCTGAGCCTCAGTCTGCTTCTCTCTTACCTCATTGTAATCGGCAATCGCCTGATCATACTCACGTTGATAGGCCAGATATTCACGCTCGACCTGCGGTGCCTTCAGAATCTGTTCCTCATTCTGACGGATTCGATCGCGCAGCTCTCGCTCCCGAATGCGGAGCGCGTAGAGCGCGGCATCTGCTGCTCTAATTTGAACCAGAAGATTTATATACGCCGGATTGTCGGGTTGTGAGTCTTGCTGAGGCCGAGGCGCAGCGATGATACTTGCCAGCTGTCCTTCCAATGTTCTGACCTTATTTTGAAGATTCACTACATCCGGATGATCAGGCGTGTAGCGTTGCCGTGCCGTTGCGTATTCACGACGTGCAATCTCCAATTCCTGTCGAATAGAACTGGAATCCTGTGAAGCATCTCCGCCACCCAGGAGATCGATCTCACGGCGGGTTCTGATAACGTCCGGGTGTTCCGGACCATACTTTGCGGACAATTCTACGAGCTGCTGTTTCAGTAGTTTCAGTCGATCAGGTCCTGCGAGAATCGTTTCTCCGGTAGTGCTGAAAATTGGCGCGTTCGGACTTTCTGTAGAAAGATCTGTCTCAAGGATCTGCCGCGCCTCACGTAGATCGCGAATCTCACGTTCGACGTCACCGAGCTCTCTCTCGTATCGGTCTAATATTTGAGCGTTGGCTACCGCAGAGCTCGGAAGTGCTCCGACATGGCGCTCCTTGAAGTCGGCGAGCTTCGCCTCACTCTCGTCAATTTTTCGTGTCAGGCGGTCAACGTCTTTTTGAAAGAAATCGACCGTATTCTGGACAGACTCAT
>CAYTNO010000561.1:0-1672 GCA_964439125.1 uncultured Woeseiaceae bacterium
ATGCAGAGCCAGAGCGCGATTTGGAGATAGTGCCAACGCTGACGGGATCGCGGACCGATTCGACGGATGACCCTGGAGTTACTCCTCTTGAGGAAGGCGATGCTGACGCGGAAGTCGGTGTCAATATTCGCTGGGGCATTACGCCCGATCTGACAGCAAACCTGGCAATTAACCCTGATTTTTCGCAGATTGAAGCAGACGCCGCGCAGCTCGACGTTAACAACCAGTTCGCGTTGTTCTTTCCGGAAAAGCGCCCGTTTTTTCTTGAAGGCGCCGACTACTTTCGGACGCCGATGCGTGCCGTGTTTACGCGAACTGTCGCGGATCCGGCAACCGGGCTGAAACTGACGGGGAAACGAGACAAAAACACTTTTGGCATTTTTGCTGCCGAAGATGACGTAACCAATCTGCTTTTTCCAGGCGCATTCGGCTCCGACAGCACCTCACTTGATCAGAGCAATACGGCTTTCGTCGGCCGCTATGGCAGGAGTTTCGGGGACGCGTCGAATGTCGGAGGATTGTTGACGATGCGCGACGGCGACGATTACCACAATTACATGGGTGGCCTGGATTCGCGCTGGAAAATCTCCGATCAGCATAGTGCCCAATTCCAGTATTTACACTCGGAGACGGAATACCCTGAAGCCACTGCCGTTGAATTCGATCAACCCCTGGGCAGTTTCTCCGGCGACGCCTATCAATTGGGCTACCGCTATGACTCGCGTGATTGGGTTGGCTGGGCCAACCACCAGCGAGTCGACGAAGGTTTCCGAGCAGATTCCGGATTTATCCCCAAAGTTGATCGGGTCTTCTATGAATTCGGTGGTGGTCGAACCTGGCACGGTCAGGAGGATGATTGGTGGACAAGCCTTGATTGGATATCAGAGTGGAATGTCGATCACGACAACAACGGCCAATTGCTGGAGCGCGAGGCGGAAAGCTACTTTTCGGTGAGTGGGCCGATGCAATCGCACATTGAAGTTGGTGTGCTCTTGCGCGACACACGATTTGAAAGCGTTACCTACACGGAAACAAAGACAATTTTTTTCGCGCAGGTTCAGCCCAAGGGTGGCCTGATTCTCAGGATGCGTGCGGCTCTTGGCGACCAGGTCGATTTTGAGAATGGCCGACTCGGGGATGAATTGCGTTTGTCGCCGGAAATTTCCTGGAACGTCAATCGCAATCTTCTGCTTCTACTGGATGCATCGTTTGTCACGCTGGATACCCAGGATGGCGAAAATATTTTCGATGCCAAAGTTTACGATCTTCGGCTGACGTGGCAGTTCAATTCGCGCAGCTTCCTGAGGTTCACCACGCAGCGGTTTGATATTGAGCGTAACCAGGCTCTCTACGACGACGAAGTCGACGCGCGTTCAAGAGATGTCGGCAGACAATTGTTGTACTCGTACAAGTTGAATCCACAGACAGTTTTCTTTCTTGGTTATTCAAATCAGTTCGTTGACGACGATCAGCTCAACGGCTTGGAGGAAACCGACCGATCCCTGTTCATGAAGATTGGCTACGCCTGGACACCCTAATTGTGCTCTGAAAACGAGCGGCGGTAGAATTGATTCTGCAAGATAGGGCTGTATACTTCGACGCCTGCAACCCGAGGCTAGGTGGCAGAGTGGTTATGCTGCGGCCTGCAAAGCCGTCTACGCCGGTTCGATTC
>CAYTNO010000562.1:0-1665 GCA_964439125.1 uncultured Woeseiaceae bacterium
CGACCACGCTCTCGAGCTTCGAGCTGCTCGAGTAACTCGGCATAGCGCGGAACCGAGTGAAGGTTCGCGAGGTCCTCGTCGTTGCGCATCCATGCGGCACTGACCGTGCCATGCTGGACCGCGTTATCGAGATATTTGATCGCGCCTTCAAGATCTCCGATCGTGGCAAGATTGCACGCAACGTTGTAAAGCACGACCGGGTCCTCTGGATCTAATTCGATCGCACGGTGCAACCAGCGCTTCGCGCGTTCGATATTGCCAAGAACCACCAGCGTGCCCGCGCCCAGGTGATACGCACGTGCATCATCGGGATTCCACTTGAGATTGTTTTCGATGACCTGGATCGCCTCCGCAGCCTCTGCAATGGCCTCCTCGTCGCGACCGAGCCCGCGCAGCACCTGTATGCGCAGGCATCTCGACTGGTAATCGGTCGGGTCCATTTCACCGGCAGTTTTGAATAACTCGATGGCCTCCTCAATCCGACCCTGGTGAAAACGCGTTCTCGCAAAATAGTAATAGGCCTCGAACAAGCGCGGATTCAGCTCAAGTGCTTTTTCGAACTCCGCCTCCGCTACGTCAAATTCGTTGCTGATGAGATACGCTAGTCCGCACGATGCATGCGCCTCAGCAAGACTCGAATCGAGTTCCAGCGCTTTTTTGCTGGCACTCCGAGCCTGCTCTTGGTAACCAGGCACTGGATCCGCGTACATGACAAGAAAGGAAAAGCAGTCTGCATAGCCTGCCCAGGCCGGTGCGAACTCCTCGTCAATATCGATCGCATGGCGGAACATCTGCTGCGCATACTCGATATCCACTTTCCGAAATCGTTTGAAAAACTGGCGACCGCGAAGGTAGTACTCGTACGCGCCGACATCCTTGCTCGCCTTTGTCCGGAGCGCAGAATGTTGGATCGGTGTCAGCGACTCGAGCAAGGCCTCTGCGATTCTCTTCGCAATTTCGTCCTGAATCTTGAACACGTCCCGCAATTCCCGATCGTAACTCTCGGACCAAATGTGATAACCGTCAGCTGCTTTGACGAGCTGCGCCGTAATACGCAGCCGATTTCCCGACTTGCGAACGCTGCCTTCGAGTATAGTTTTTACGCCCAGTTCGCGACCGATTTCGCGGACGTCTACGGCGCCGGTGTTGTACACAAACGACGATGACCTGGCCGCTACGGCGAGCTGCCGGATCTTGCTCAGTGCATTGAGAATCTCCTCCGCGATTCCTTCGCAGAAAAAGCCCTGATCCTTCTCAGGACTCATGTCGACGAAAGGCAATACGGCGATCGAAGGTTTGTCGCTGACCACCGCAGCGTCCGGATACCTCGACGTTCGATGGATTCCCTGTGGCGTAATATCGAAGATCCAGGCGAGCACGACGGTGACCGGGAAGCCGATAATCACGAGCCCAATGAGTGCAATCATGACCCAATTCGGGAACCCCAGCGGCTGGAACGTAATCTCGCCAATCTGCAGCAAGATGAATGCGGCCACCGCATAGGCTGCAATTACAGGGTAAACCCGGCGTCGCTTCAGCTCGGCCGATAATGTCGCCGGGGAAAAAAATCTCTTTCTGCTCGGTCTGGTCACCGTTCTAGTCTACTAGAGTATCGATGTTACTCGACCTGTTTCAACGAGCGATAAGCGATGCGGTCGCCCCCGA
>CAYTNO010000563.1:0-1664 GCA_964439125.1 uncultured Woeseiaceae bacterium
AAGCTATGGAGGCAGGGTATCGCGGTGCCGGGGCAGCCAGGGCTACTTCCCGCAGATCGCCGGCTTTCGCGTTTGTGTTGATCGCAATCGAGCCGTCGGTCAGCGCATCGTCAGTTTGCAGGTTCCAGTGGGCGACAAATGGCAAGAGATTGCCGCTGAGAAAGAATACACACTCGTTGTTCCGGATTTCTTATACGGCGGTGGCGACGGCTACGAGCTGCCTCAGGACCGCCCGGTGTCGCGGCCGGGATCGGAACTCAAGTACCTGGTGCTCGATGGTGTTTTGAGGGCTCAGGCCGAGGGTAAAGCGATTGGTGTAGTGGTTGATGCCACAAACGCACGATCGGATGAAGTCGGCTCCGACAGGCCGGGCTGCTTCGCGCAATAAAAAAAAGGCGGCCCTTTCGAAAACAAGGGCCGCCCTCAGTTTTTCTAGCTCTTACTGTTCTTAGAACTTGTACCTGACTCCAACCTGGATTCGATAGACCGAATCGTCAACATCACGGTTGATGCCTTCGTCATACCAACGGTTGATCACGTACTGATCGGTGTTGCCGAGGCCAGCAAATCCGACTTCGAGAACTCGAACACCTTCTTCAATGTCACCGGTGTCCGCATATTTCTTGATGTTGCTGCTATCCGAGAACAGGTTCAGCATATTCTCGATATCGAAGAACACTTGCAGTGTGTGTTCTCCAATGCCGATGTCCTGCTGGATGCGGAGGTCGAGATCGGAGCTCCATGGGCTGTTAAAGCCGTTCTTCGGCGCGATGCCACCGGCGTACTTGCTAAGGCCTGTTTGATCAAAGAAAGCAAAGAGGCCGTCGATCTCACCCTGGCTCAAATTAGAGAAGTCCATCAACGGATCACTCGGCCCGGTCGGCACGTAAATCAGTATGCTTTCCTCATCATCCGAGTCACCGAAATAGTCCTCTACCGTGTCGTCCTCATAGGTATAGCTGAACGGACGTCCGGAGCGACGCTGGAAGAACAAGCCAACCGAAGTCGCATTGTCATCGTTCCAGTAGTGCTTGAACCTCGCCCGCAACACGATGTTGTGCTCGGTACCGTACAACGCGGGCCCCAGCGTGTTGTTGTTGATGGAGATCTTCGCGACTTCTTCGTAACTCGAGCCTGCTGTCGAGCTGTTGACCGGGTTGCCAACTGTCGCGTCCAGATAAGCATAGCCGAGTCCGAAGTCGAGAGAGGTTTTGTCAGATAAATCAAAGACTTTCGCGAATTGCAGCGAAATTGACGTCGTCTCACCCTCGACGCCGTTTGTCATCAGGACATCCTGGTTACTGTTGCGAACATCATCACACGGTCCGCCATTTGTACCGGCGTTTGCAAAGCCCTCACGAATGCCGGTGAACGTGGCAGTACATCCGGCCAGCAATGGGTCGACCTCAAAGAACTGCGGGCGGCCGTCCGGCATCAAAACGCCGTTAGGCGTTAGCCTCAGGTCAACCCAGTCAACCGCATCATTGTGCTGCGTGAAGATGTAGTCGAGCCGAACTTCCCAGTCATTCAGGAAGTCGTTGCCCGATTCAATGACGTGGTTCATGCCCAAGCTCCAACGTGAATTCGACGGCAAGTCAAAGCTGGGGTCGATTGCAACAACGGCGCCTGTGTTGGCATTGGCGCTGTCTGTGGCTGCTTGGGCA
>CAYTNO010000564.1:0-1657 GCA_964439125.1 uncultured Woeseiaceae bacterium
CGGGTCGGCAACACCCTGATAGTTGATGCTGTCCGCCTCGCAACCCATGGATCGGGCCAGCTCGGCCATTGCACGAATCTTCGTGCCCCAGGGTCCGCTCTCCTGCCCGTGCGAAAAAACAACCGTCGTCATACCAATATCCCGTCACCTGTATCGCAAAGTTCTTCTATATGGCGCACAAGCAACCAATCCCGGTCCTGTCCCCAGGTGACGAAATCGCCGAGGCGCATCGTAGGTACACCCCAGGAACCGGAATCCATCATCGATTCGCGGTTCGCCTCAGCGGTTTCGCGCCAGTCGTCTCCCGCCATCGCATTGACGACATCCGGCCAAAACAAGCCTGTACGGCCCGTGACTTTGCGCATGCCTTTATTTGTGGAAACATCAACGGCGTTTGCCCAGATAGCCTCGCCTGCATTGACAAGAAAATCGCGCTCGCGTTTTTCACCCAGCGCGTAAAAGAATACGGCCATGCATCGTTCAGTCCCCTTGCCGATCGGATCGGAGATCTTGCCGAACGAAAGCGCGAGGCGGCGCGCCTCTCGAGCAGCATCGGTTACGAGATACATCAATTTCGACCTCGGCACCTGCATGCCGCGCATCAGCATGGGTAAGACGGGACGAATCTTCAGTTCGAGCCCAAACGAATCTGCAATCGCATATACGCGCTTCAGCAGAAGAAAAGAAAACGGGCTGCGAAATGAGACAAAGAGCTCCAGCGGCGGCAATTCCTTCGCCGCGCTCGGCGGCGCGACCGGCAACGACACCTGCATGACCTGGCGAATGGACGCAACCATTGAGCTCGAGGCCCCTTCTTTTCGAGCACCGAGCTCGTCCAGCCGGTCGGTCAGGTAACAAAGTCGATCAACACCCCGGTACCACTCGCCAGCATAGTGCAGTGAGGCACTATCGTAATGGCCCAGGTCTATCAAGCGTTGCTGGTTGTGTGCCAACAGCTTGTCACCTGCGTCAGATTGCTCCGCGCCACCCACTCGGCGCTCAATGGCCTCGGTGTCACCTCGCCAATAGAGCGCCAGGGACTCTATCAACTCGTCAGAGTAGCCTGCACTGTCGGCGCCAGCTGCCAGCGCATTTATGAGCGCAAGTCGATATTCAACCGGTGGCGCATTACCTTTGTCGAGAAAAGGAATACCAAGCTCACGTGCAAGCCGGGCACAGTCCTGCTCGGCATACTGCGCCAACATATTGGGCTCAGGCCGAAATGCGTCGCCACACGCCTGCGTCAGATAAAGACGTAGCTCGACATCGTAAACGTCAGCGAGGCTCGGCAGATAGTGGCTAAGCAGGTAGGAGTATGGATCGTCAAGCTCGAGAAATACTGACACTGTGTGCGGACGAACCGTGAGTTTGCGGCGCTTTTCCGCCAGCCAGCGCCTGCTTCTCTGCATCCGTTCGCTAATAACAAAGCTAATGAGCTTTGTGCGCATGGCCTGGCGGATGTTCACGATTCATCCCATGACGAGCTTGGCTTCCAGAGCAACTCATCCAGATCGGGTTGCCAGCGATATTTGTGCATGTCGACCTTTCCGGAAATGACAGCGACGTTTTCCATCATAAGCCGTTTGCATTGCTCTTGATACGGGCGGCTATCTTTGTCGAAAGCTATTTTCCCCGACGAGGTGATGACACGGTGCCA
>CAYTNO010000565.1:0-1657 GCA_964439125.1 uncultured Woeseiaceae bacterium
GTAAAGATCCACTCGATGGCATTGCCGTCTTGTCGAACAACGTTTTTCGCCGTCTTGCCCAGCTCCACTTCGAATGCTGGAAACACAGTCCAAGCAGTACTATGGAATATACTTACATTAAACAAACTGTTATGACATCCTCCAACAACACAAATATGCAGTTTTTCTCTGGGCGTCACATAGTGCGTTTTAGGGAAGATCGTGAGCCGAGGTACCCGGGCCGAAACTTCTCCCGTTAGCGGGTCAAAATACGCCAGCGATTCGATTTCCTCGTCAAACAGCTCAATTCGAACCGCATCGCGCTCGGAATCGGCCGGGAACACATCGATAACGTCACCGCGTACCCGGTAGGTGCCCTGCGACAGATCCAGCTCATTGCGCCGGTACTGAAGCTCCGCCAGGCGTCGAAGAATCTTGCGCTGATCGACCCGATCGCCGCGCGTAAGGTGTAGCACCATGCTGAAGTAGGCTTCCGGATCACCGAGGCCGTAAATCGCGGACACCGTCGCGACGATGATCGCATCAGGACGTTCGATTAGCGCCTTGGTTGCCGACAGACGCATCTGCTCAATGTGCTCGTTGACCGAAGCATCTTTCTCAATAAACGTATCTGAACTCGGGACATAAGCTTCGGGTTGATAGTAGTCGTTGTAGGAAACGAAGTACTCGACTGCGTTGTTGGGAAAGAACTCGCGCATTTCCCCGTACAACTGTGCAGCAAGAGTCTTGTTTGGCGCCAGGATCATCGCGGGTCGCTGCGTACGTTCAATGATATTGGCGATAGTGAAAGTCTTCCCTGACCCGGTAACACCGAGCAGAGTTTGCCGTGCCAGGCCATCATTGAGCCCATCAAGGAGGCCTTCAATAGCCCTGCCCTGATCTCCAGCAGGCTGAAAGTCAGACACGAGTGTGAACCGATCACGATCGGCCGGAGCACTCTTCTTGGGCAGGTGTGTCGTTTGACGTAACATCATTGTCGGCTGTGCGGAGGCAAGCGAGTGAGTTTATCAGTTTCAAAAAGAATGATGCGGGTGAAGCCCTCGCCGACAGGTGCCGTGCTGGCGCTTGCGACGGAGCTCAAGGCCGCCGGCCGGGACATCATTAGCCTCGGCACCGGCGAACCTGATTTCGATACGCCCCAAGCGATAAAAGACGCAGCGATCAGCGCTATCCAATCGGGCGCAACAAAATACACGCCGATCGATGGCACGGCCGAACTCAAAGCGGCGATTGCCCGAAAACTCGATCGTGACAATGGCCTCTCCTACTCAGCGGCGCAGATTGTCGTCAGCTCGGGTGCAAAGCAGGCACTTTACAACCTGTGTCAGGGGCTCCTTGGACCCGGCGATGAGGCAATCATTCCTTCGCCGTACTGGGTTTCCTACCCCGACATGGTTCTGCTGGCGGGTGCTGAGCCTGTCATTGTTGAAGCAGGACTCGATGAGGACTTTAAAATCACGCCGCGACAACTCCGCGACGCCATTACGAATAAGACCAAGCTGTTTTTTCTGAACAGCCCCTCCAATCCAACGGGAGCAAGCTACAGCGAAGCAGAGTTACAGGCTCTTGGTGACGTGCTGGCGGAGCACGATGACATTGTTATCGCCTCTGACGATATCTACGAGCATATCCACTGGGGGAGCGAGCCGTTCGTCAC
>CAYTNO010000566.1:0-1657 GCA_964439125.1 uncultured Woeseiaceae bacterium
CCACCAGACACAACAGTGCGATTCCGGCAATACGGTACGAACCATGACCAGCAGACCGTTTACGTCTCATTGCAGACCTCCAACTAATCTGACCCGCCCCCGTACGACGAGTTCAGCTGTAGAATGAGAGCCTAGGCTCATTGTTGCGTAGCCGATATCAGTGTTTTCCGGTGCCGGCGGTCGTTAGCCCAAGGAGTTGTGGGGCTACCGGGTTCGATATCCCGTGCCCTCGAAAGCCCATACCGCACTCGGCGAAAGAACAAAATGGACCCGCTAGAATCCGAAGTTGAGACCGACAGACAACACGGTGCTCGAAGTGCCATCCAGCTCGTACCGAGATCCATCTACAGAGCCCGACAACCTGTCAGTCAACCCAAAGCGAACGCCAGCACCGAAGTAAAAGTTTGTGTCCTCAGGCCTCGCCGCCGTCACGTTGTTGATCTCGGCATCACCATCCCAGAAGAAGGCACCAGCGCGGGCAAACAGCGATACGCGATCGCTGAGCGGCAGACTACCAATGCCACCGAGGGTGAAACCATCTGCCTTAAGGGAAACGTCAGTGAGTGTGCCCGCGACGTCGAACGTCTGATCGAAACGGCCGAAATTATGATAGCCAGCGTCAACGGCGAGATAGTCGTTAAACCGCCAGCCGACGGCGACCCTGTAGGCTGTTGAATCGGTATCAACAGCGAATCCGTCGAAGTTCTCGCTGAGGTCCGCGTTGCCAACGCTCGCGGCGATGAATAGACCTTCGTCGGCCGAAGCGATCGAAGGGGTTAATGCGGCTATTGCGACCGCGGCAATTATCGATTGTGATTTCATGAATTATCCTCTGTTGGTTGATCGATTGGTCGGCACTGTAGTTGGATTGCCGCTAAACTCGCTGAAGACTTACTGAATAAGACTGAAGCTTTGCTGAAATCCGAAAAAGCCAATCCTTCCAACCACTTACGTATCCTCGATATCGATATTGAAACGACCTCGGGAACCGTTTGGCGTGAGGATGAGGTGATCGACCTGCCGGATTTGTCTTTTCGCCTGCTTATGGCGCTGGCCTCCAAGGCACCAGAATTGGTCAGCAAGGACGAATTGATCGCCGAGGTCTGGGGCGACGTCATTGTCAGTGACGAGACCCTGATGCAGCGCGTCAGGTTACTGCGCCAAGCGCTCGGTGAGGACAGCCAGAATCCACGCTACATAGTCTCAGTGCGGGGTCGTGGATATCGGCTAGCCGCGCCAGTTCAGACGACGGCTTCGCGCGCTGGAAGCACTCCGCGTCGATACATTTGGCGCTGGCAATTTGGCGCTGCAATTGGCGTAGTTGTTCTTGCCATACTTGGTGTGACTATCGGAATTCAGGGCGAACCACACCCGCCGGCTATCCGCACCCTGGCCGTGCTGCCTTTTGACGACCTGAGCGAGGACAAGCGATTTGGCTTTTTTGCTGATGGGATGCAGGAAGAATTGCTCGCCCGCCTCGCCGGGCTTGATGAGGTCTCAGTTCTGTCGCGAACGTCGGTAGAGCGCTTCCGCGACACGACCGACTCAATTCCAGACATCTCGAGGTCGCTCGATGCTGATGGAATCATAGAGGGCAGCGTACGACTCAGCGATAACCGGCTGCGCATCACAGTCCAGCTTATAGATGGACAAGCCG
>CAYTNO010000567.1:0-1654 GCA_964439125.1 uncultured Woeseiaceae bacterium
CTTGTTCTTTCATACCACGCCCTTCTCGAGATAATGCAGAATATCTCTCGATTCCGACATCCAATGCTCCTCACCATCCGGGGAAGTGATCCGTAACACGGGTACCGTTGCACGCCCGCGAGCTCCAATCAGCTCATCACGATATTGGGGATTCTCGAGGATGTCCCGCAGCTCGACATCCAAACCCAGGCGGTCGATGCCGGCCGTGACCATGCTGCAGAACGGACATCCGTAGTAGTGATAGAGCGCCAGCTTGTCTTGCTCGGGGGATTCGGACGGCGCACATCGATCCATGAACTGATCCGCGTAGTACTCCGACCAATCGCTGTCCGGTGATCTCGCCTGATGTTCGATATCTGCATTCATCAGGCAATAGATCAACTGGCTTTTGTGAAAATCAAAGCCCAACCGTTCGGTAAACGGCTCCTGCAGGTAGTCGGCATACCAGATTGGCCAATCCGGATCCGCACCGTCTGTCGCTGCGAAGGCGTCGTGATGCGCACGTCCTGTCTCGCGAAATAAGTCGACGAGGTTGGCTCGAAGTTCGGTGTTCATTGCTGGTTCCCCTGCTGCGATGGTCCCTTCTTTCCTCTACAAGCTACCGCAGCGCTTTCAATAACTCGAGTTTATGCGGGATTTCGTCGTCCCATGCTTCGGTGCCAATCCGCTAGGCTGGCACCACTCCCGCCCGGGCAAGAATTGTGTGCCACCAGCATTCATTAACCATTTTGAGGCCTACATCGCTTGCCAAACTATTCCTTTATAGCTATATTCCGTCAATGGAATATTAATTCGGCTCACACGATCAAATACGGTGACTTGTGAAGTTGAATATACAGTTGAATTCGAGGACTGGTGGAATGGTCTTTCAGAGGACCAGCAAGACTCTGTAGCAGCATACGTTGGACTGCTGGAGGAAAAAGGTGCGCAATTGCCGTTCCCTTATTGCTCTGGCATCAATTTGTCAAAACACTCGCACATGCGAGAGTTGCGTATCCAACACAAAGGCGATCCCTATCGAGTCCTATACGCTTTTGATCCTCGTCGTATGGCGATTTTGTTGCTTGGTGGCTGCAAGACTGGAGACGATGCTTGGTACGACACCTTTGTACCTATTGCCGATCGACTGTATGACAAACATCTGGAAATCCTCAGAAACGAGGGAGAGTTGTGATGGCTAAGCAGTTTCGAAACTTGCGTAACGACATGTCGCAGGAACGTCGCGATAAGATCGAGAAAATGACGAAAGACATGCTGGCTGAGATGCCGATGCATGAGCTTCGTCGCGCCCGACAACTATCACAGGAACAACTCGCCGATGTGCTCGATATTAAGCAGGGATCTGTCTCCAAGCTTGAGCGACGCACCGACCTGTATATTTCCACGCTGCGGCGTTACATCGAAGCAATGGGCGGCGAACTGACTCTGCAGGCGCGCTTTCCCGAGGGTTCAGTGACTATTACCCATCTCGGCCATATCCAGAAAGGCGTCGGCAACTAGTGCTGCATTGGCGCAAATGCGAAGTAGGCGTAGATAGCCAGTAACAGATGTCGCGGCGAAGGCAGCATCGCAAAGCTGCTGTTATATTGACAACCGTGCACAGGCTCCCGTTCCACCTTTTTCTCCTCATCTCGGCGACTGCTGTAGCCGCGCC
>CAYTNO010000568.1:0-1644 GCA_964439125.1 uncultured Woeseiaceae bacterium
CTCTGACCCCGAGACAGATGCGCTACCAGACTGCGCCACAGCCCGACCGAGGTGCAGGATTCTACAGCAGGTCTGTCTCTTCAGCCAAGCCTTCTGATATTACCCCTGCATTATCTGCTTAAAGCCCATCACGATGGCATTTCGTGGTCTTTGCGATAAAATAGGCGCCGCGCCGAGAATGACCTATCGCGCCAACGGCCTGCTCAATTGGGCATTTCGATCCTTCACCAACATTGGTAATCATAATGTCGCACCGCACTGAACCACTACCGCCTTTGACCGGTCTGCGTCATGTCATTCGAGAGATGCGCTACCACGAAGCCGCTCGTCAATGGCTTGGATTCATCTTGTGCATCGTATTTGTTGTGGTCGCGAAGCCTGTCGCATGGGCTTTGTACGTCAGTACGCCAATTGTTGTGCTCGGTGTCTGCGTTCGCTTGTGGGCCTCTGGCTTCATCATGAAAAACAAGGAACTGGCAACGAACGGACCGTACGCGCTGGTCCGTCATCCACTCTATACAGGCAACATCCTCATAGTTTATGCCTTCGCCGGAGCATCCGGACTATGGTGGACCTTCATCGTCGCGACCGTATTTTTTGTTTTCTATTACCCGCCTGCCATTGAATATGAAGATCGCAAGTTATCGAAAATCTTCGGCGATGCCTGGCAGGATTTCGGCAACAACACACCGGCGCTAATGCCCTCGTTGGGCGGTCGCGATCGAGACGTGAGTGGCGACTGGTCACTTAAGACAAGCATGATGGCTAATTACGAGCCGGTCATCGCTGTATTGCTGCTCGCAGCCTTCTTCTTTATCTACAGTAGGCTGTGAACGACTCTTGTATCACCGAGTCTGACGTTCTTTCCTGCGTAACCAGCGGTGAGCAACTGGATCACCGCGGATATCAGGGCAATATCCATACCGGCCAGGTCGGTGAACACAAAATATTGATCAAGTCAGCTGCCGGGCGCGGGCTTGCGGCCTGGTTGAATCGCTTCATGCTCCGGCGTGAATACCTGATCTACGAACGCCTGGCGGGAATAAGCGGCATCCCTCGTTGCTTTGGCTATTTCATGGGGCGCTACCTGGTGCTCGAAAATGTCGACGCGCAGACATTGCGTGACGGCACTATCAGTGACCGTGACGGTTACTTTGTGGAGATGTTGGCAATAATCGAGGCTATTCACGAGCGCGGCATTGCGCACGGTGATTTGAAGCGTAAGGAGAACGTTCTTGTCAGCCGCGATTCACGTCCGTGCCTGATCGATTTCGGTGTCTCTGTTTTTCGCAAGCCCGGCTTTCACCCGTTTAACCATTTCCGTCATGACTTCTCGCACCAGCACGATTTTAACGCCTGGGTGAAACACAAATACAATCGCAACTATCAGGAAATATCTCCTGAAGACGCGAAGTACTATCGACCACTGCTCATAGAGCTCATAGCTCGCCGGATCAAGCGAGCCTGGACGAAGCTCAAGAGAGCCTTCAAGACGTCCGGCAACAAGAACTAGGTTTTTGCGTCCATAAAGCCCGGCCGACCAGCGTAAGCGCCGTATTGTTACGTATAGCTAGGGTCACGAGCCTGGTCCTATCATCTCCATTAGGCCACTTGCCCGGCTGATGCCGGCGAGGGATGAAATGC
>CAYTNO010000569.1:0-1643 GCA_964439125.1 uncultured Woeseiaceae bacterium
CTGCGCCACAATGAGGTTCGCCATGTAATCTTCGACGGGCCCAACAATGAAAATGAGGCGATCTTTCAATAGCCGCGAAAATATGTCGTAGGCTCGCTCACCTCTTGCCGTCTGCTCGACGACCATCGGTACGAGATTTTGTGCCTGTGCGCTCATGCTTTGTCTGCCCGTATGCTCAAAAAACTGTTTGCTATGTTCTCACGATTGAGAGTGGCCCAACAATGCTAACTTGTTGGTCAACTAGAAATCAGGAATCCATATATTCCCTGAATGCCACTTTCTTTGTCGTGGCCTTGCCGTTCTCCGCAAGCCAGTCGATGGCCTGTTGCTCGAGTATCATCGGCTCTACCTGCTGCACGATCTGCGGATTGCTCATGTACGCCTCAACCATCTCGTCCGAACTCTCGTAACTGGCACACATTTCTTCGACCCGCGCCCGAACCATGCCGTCATCGACGGTCAGCTTCTGATCCGAGATAACCTGGCTCAGCAACAACCCGAGCCGAACCCGTTTCTCAGCCGCCGCCGCGAAGTTTTCCTTTGGCGGTGCCTGGTCGTGGTCCTCGATACCCATTCGCTGCATCGCTTCGTGCTGCAATGAGTGCATTTCCTGGTCTTTCAGCGTGTTCGGAATGTCGATGGGGTTGGCCTCAGAAAGACCGTCCATGATTTGTTCTCGAACATCGTTTTTGACCTTGGCCTCGGCCTCACGATTCATGTTCTCTTTGACATCATCGACGAACTTGTCGATACCGCCCTCTGCGACTTCAAAAAGTTCTGCCAGTTTGTCGTCCACCGGCGGCAAAATTTCTTCTTCGACGCGATGTGTCTTTATCGCGAAGTCGACTTTCTTGCCGGCAAGATCTTCGGCGTGATAGTCCTTTGGAAATTTGACCTTGAAGCTCTTCTCATCGCCTGCCGCAACGCCAGTGAGACCCTTCTCAAAGTCGGGCAACATCTGACCCTGCCCCAGGACGACCGGCACCTCACTACCTGTGCCACCCGGAAACGCTTCGCCTTTGAGAGTGCCGTCGAAATCGACAACGACACGATCACCATCGGCGCTCTTGCGATCGACCGCTTCCCACGTCGCCTTTTGCTTGCGCAATTTGAGCAACATGTCATCGACATCTTTTTTGCCGATCGTGACGTCGGGCGTTTCAATCTTGATCTTGTTCAGGTTCTTGAGTTCGATTTCGGGCATGATCTCGAACGTCGCGGTATAGGCGAAGTTCTTGCTGTCGCCGCTGACTTCCGGCTGAATCTTGGGCCCGCCAGCCGGGTTCAACTTCTCTTGCATAACCGCGGCGGTGTAGCTCTTTTGCATGAGCTCCGAGAGGACTTCTTCGCGAATCTGTTTGCCGTATTTTTGCCTGACGACCTTGGGCGGCACCTTGCCCGGCCGAAAACCCTTGATCTTGGCCGTGCGGCCAACAGACTTAAGGCGTGAATCCACCTCCTGATCGATGCGTTCGGCCGGCAGCTCGACGCGCATGCGTCGCTCCAGTTTGCCTGTCGACTCAACCTTAACCTGCATGTTGAAATTCCCTAAATTCTAATAAAAACAATGGATTAGCGTAACTCGATATGGTGCGAAAGGAGAGACTCGAACTCTCACGGGTTACCCCACTGGCACCTAAAGC
>CAYTNO010000570.1:0-1640 GCA_964439125.1 uncultured Woeseiaceae bacterium
AGCGCGTTTTTGATTTCCCGAATCCAGTCATCGAGTGCTTCTTGCGGCCGCGCATTGAGTGCCGGAAACGAGCCCACAATCCCGGCCTTGCACTGAGCAATGACCAACGCGGGTTGCGACACGATGAACATCGGCGCACCAATCAGCGGAATACGTAGTTTGTTCTTGAGAAGTTCGGGTAGTGCCATCAGCTGTGCCGGTCTAGGGCACCTGCTGGTCTATCACTAGCGCCACGCTCTTGTTCTCGGCTGGTTTGACGATCTGCACACCAAACCAGTCGCCTGATTGCTGCGTTGGTTGGCCGGATGTCGACACGCGCGCGATAATTTCTATCTCGGCGAACCCGGATAGAGACCGCCCCTGAACCATCGAGTCCGCATCTGCGAGATTGACCGTTGTCGGCAGCTCCGATGTGTTGAGGCGTTTGACGGCTATCGGCGGCGACGGTTGGGCCGGGTCGCGAGCAATGATGAAAACGGTCGCATTGGCCGGCACATTCGCAGTACCGGCAATTGACACTGCGGCGCTAACAATGACGCCCGGCTGCTCAATGGGTGGTGGGGCTTGCTCTGCGACGGGTGCTGCTTCGATCGGTGGATGTTCTGTCGGCATTTCGGCAACAGGTTCGCCGCGCCATTCAGCGATGCGCTGGCGCAATATGCCGTCTATTTCGGCGGGTGGATTCAAGCCAAGCAGCCTCTCCCAGCGAACAGCCGCAATCTCCGGCTCACCACGATTGAACGCGCCGATTCCGCCGTAAAACAATGCCTGCGGATTGTTTACATCGATTTCCAGAGCGCTTTCGAACAGCGATGCAATACGACCCTCTATCGCGCCGCCGGTACCTGCCAGCAAGCTCTCGCCGAGCGATACCAACGTTGTGGCATCCTCTCCCCCATCGAGCACTATGGCACGCTCAAAAGCCGCTATCGCGCCCTCGAAATTGCCAACCGACATGTAAGACCGACCCAGCAATACCCAACCTTCCAGGTCATCCGGATTGTTATCGAGCCGCTGTGCCAGGTCGACGAGCATATCGTCAACTGCGGCGATCTCACTACCGCCTGGCGGTGCATCCGGCGTACCGCCTCTTTGATAGAGGCCAGCCGATATCCCGACAACTACAACGATGGCGACAATAATTATTGGCGTCAGTTTCTTCTGCTGCCGAAATAGCGGTGTCACGACGAAGCCAATCGCCACCAGCATCATGACCGCGAAAAATATCCAGAGAGTCATCAGGCTCCGTCCTCGTCGATTGGCATATTCATCCGTTTACGCAAGACCCCACCCAGGACGGCGATGCCGCCCAGCAGCAAGAGCCCTGGTGCAATCCAAAGTATGAGTGTCTTGCCGCTTGCTCGAGGCCGGTACAACGCAAACTCACCGTAGCGATCGACGAGAAAGTCATAGATCTCGTCGTCTGAAAGTCCTTCTTCAAGCATGCGATGGATTTCACGCCGCAAATCACCGGCGAGAAAAGCATTTGAGTCCTTAATGGTCTGGTTCTGACACTTCAGACAACGCACTTCCGAGACGATGATCTCATAGCGCGCCTGCAGCTCAGGATCATCGAATGCCTGGCTATCGTCGATTGCCGCCGCGGGCATGGCCATTGCCAGTAATGCGAGCATGCCAAG
>CAYTNO010000571.1:0-1639 GCA_964439125.1 uncultured Woeseiaceae bacterium
AACCCAAATGCTGACGCAGATCATCGAATCAGGTGATGTCAACACGAATGATCAGCTACGCAAAGTGGCGGAAGGCGAGGACGGTTTACTCGCGCGCGACATTGACAGCGGTGGATTCGAAGTCATCAGCGATGAAGAACTGCAACACATACTCGACGGCACGGACATGGAACCCGAAGCAAAGAATGCGGCCGGCCTTGTAGAAGAGGCAGCGGCAGATACTGTCATCGATGAGGGCGAACTGGAGCTCGTGAGCACGCAGATGCTACGCATAGTGTTGAGCCCAGAGGACGAGAAAAAGACTGGTGACGCAGGATCCTCTGACTCGGGATTCGACCCATACGATAATGCTTGATCTCGATAGGCGTTGATGCGGTTCAGGTTGTTTTTTTGAATAGTGTCGGCAGCGCGAGACCATTCCCCGGCCTGTCACCCCGTGCCGAATATCGCACGATCGCTACATTTTCGACATGCGTCACGGAACCGTGGGGGTGCTCTGTGACATATTCTGGAATATTCTCTCTACTCTTCGATAGATTCGCCTAAATAATGTTAACGATCAATAATTTACGATCGCAAGGCAGTGATCGCCTCGGGCTGGCCATGGTCGTGGCGTCACTGGTCGCAATCGCGTTGATCGTCGCGACACTGTTATGGCATGAGAAAACAACCGAGGAAACGCAGATTCGGACGCAGGGCGTCAGCCTGACACGTCTTTTGTCGGGCATGCCGTACGCACAGCTCGTGCCGACGGCAGACCAGCACAGTCTCCTGAGCACCATCTTCCACAGTCAGAACGATCCGAATTTTGCCTACGTCGCCATTCTTGACGCCGGAAACATGCCGGTAGCAGTCACCTCAGCGCCTGGCGTAACGGTGCCTTCAATGGACTGGCCTGAAACTCCTGTTGGCTGGCTGTCTGACCGCACAGCAACAACCAGCAACGGTAAGGATGTCATCGAATTCTACAATCCGCTTTATGTTGATGGATCTCTCGTCGCCTACCTACGTCTCGGCTATTTTCTTCCCGGAACGGGCATCAGCCTCAAACAACTGCCGTTCTTTGCCACTTTGGCGCTGATCATTTTTCTGTTGACGCCGCTTTTCTACTTTTTGGTGCGTAAAGAAGTCCGGCCATTGAAGGAAGCCAACGCCAGGATTTCCACGGCGATTGAAAGCGAACAGTTTCGCCAGGTCGAAATAGGTACATCGAGCGAGCTCGCCAGCTTTATTGACCGATTTAATGCCCTTGTCGATTTTGCCTCACAGCGGATCGACCATCTGGAAGGTGAAAAGGAAAGACTGACAACATCAAGAAACCTGATCACTTACTCCAAGACGCGGATCGAGAATGTGTTGGAAGCGATTCCGGAGGCCGTCCTGATTCTGGATCAGTCGGGTAACATCAGCTTTGCAAACCATCGATTTAGCTCATTAATGGGTGTGCCACTTGATGAAGTCATGGACTCTGACCCGTCTGGCTGGTGCGAAATTCCTGAATTGCTCGAAATAATTTCGAATTGCACCGGCCGAGCCGCAACGAGCTACCTGTCGCAAACCGTTCGCCTGGACATCGGTGGCAAAAAGAAAAGAAAGTCGACGGTCAAAGCGTATCCGCTGTTTTCCCCAACAGATTCAA
>CAYTNO010000572.1:0-1635 GCA_964439125.1 uncultured Woeseiaceae bacterium
ATTCCCGGGTGTGCAATTCCTGATCGCCGATGATGTCTGTACCGAAACCCATCTTTACACCCGCGGCCCTGCAGATTTCAAGAGACCGTAAACCGAACTCTCGTACTTTGCCGAGTTTGCCCAGCATCTCGGCCGAGTATCCGGAACTTGCCGCATGCTGCGCGGCCGCTTCATAGGCAACCAACGTCGGCACGACGTACGCTTGCCGCTCCGCTGCCAACTCGGCAGTAGGCTTGTCAATCAGATTGGCGTGCTCAATTGTGCGTACGCCTGCACTTAGCGCACGCGCAATCGCCTCTGCGGAATAGGCGTGTGCGAGCACATAGGTTCCAGCTCGAGTTGCCTCATCCACCGCGGCTTCGATTTCGCTCATTGAAAACTGAGATCCCTCAAGCGAATCAAATGGCGAAGACACACCACCGGATACCATGATCTTGATCTGGTCGGCACCCTTGCGTAGCTCGTCTCTTACGGCGTGCCTGACCTGGTCAACGCCATCAGCAATTCGCGAGGTCAGGTGCAGCGCACTGCTGCAACTGCATATAACAGAGTCGTCAGTGCGGCGCCGGAAGTCGCCGTGCCCACCGGTTTGGCTGAGCGCCCTTCCGGAAATAAACAGACGCGGACCTGCGATCAGGCCGTCATCCACCGCTTGCTTCAGACCCCAGTCGCCGCCCGCCGCATCACGTATCGTGGTGAAGCCGCGATCAAGCAGTCGATTGAGCACAACGCTCGCCTGCGCAGTAACCAGCGAAACCGGCGTGTCCTCCAGTTTCATCAAGTTCATGTTGGTCAGAAACGGGTGCATGTGAAGGTCGATGAGACCCGGCATGATGGCCCGACCCGCCAGATCGTATTCTGCCGCACGACCTGCCTTGATATGTGCCTCGGACACTGCCGTCACCGTGCCATTTTCTACAAGCACGTCAACCTGGCCTGTTGGCTCCGGACCCGAGCCATCTATGAGCAGGCCGTTGCGAAAAACGACAGCCGTTGTTGCGCCACCAACCATTGTGGACCCTCGAGTTCAGCCAGTTTCAGGCTACGTAACGTACCTTATAACGTTGCATCGCGCTGCAAAAAAAGCGGTGCTCCGGATTATCCAAAGCAGACAAGTAAGCTTCGTTGGTGCCGGGCTGCGGCAAGCCTTAATACGTAGAAACCACTACGTTGTTTGCCGCAATCTGCGGAACCTTTCCTGAGGCCAGATCGTGTTGCTAGTAATTGCCTGGCAATTCACACCGCAACGATCTGATTTGGGACAAGCAATATGAATATGACCTTACGTACCCCGAGAGCTCTCGTGATGCTCCCGCTGTTATTCCTTTTGGTTTCAGCCGACGCACTAGCCTGGGGTTCTTGCGCTGCCATCTTTTCGACGACGTTTGCAGACTCACAAACCGAAAATCGGGCTGGTTGCCTGACTTGCCACTCAGACCCCAATGGCGGTCCGTTCAACCGATACGGAGACGATTTGCGGGCAAACGGGGCGCGAGACGCCGGTTTCAATTGCGACGCCGTCGACTTCGCGCAGGCTTTGCTCGATGTGCAAGGCCTCGACTCGGACGGCGAAGGAAACATCAACTCGGTCGAGATCGCCGCCAGCACCCAACCCGCCTGGTGCGATTCTGCACT
>CAYTNO010000573.1:0-1623 GCA_964439125.1 uncultured Woeseiaceae bacterium
CCGGGAGAGTCCCTGGCTATTGTTGGTCATTCAGGTGGCGGAAAGTCTACGCTGGTTAGCTTGTTGCCACGTTTCTATGACGTAAACAGCGGAGAAATTCTGCTGGACAACACGCCGATTCGTGACTACACGCTCAGCAGCTTGAGAAGCAATATCAGCCTTGTAAGTCAGGACGTAGTGCTCTTCAACGACTCGATTCTGAATAACCTGGCGTACGGCGAGCTGAAGAAACACTCGCATGAGGAATTACTGCAGGCAGCCGAGGCAGCCCACGTGCTCGCGTTTGCGGAAGAGCTACCGGATGGACTGGATACGATGGTGGGCGATCGTGGTGTATTGCTGTCAGGAGGCCAGCGGCAGCGTATTGCAATAGGGCGAGCCTTGCTCAAGAACGCACCGGTATTGATTCTCGATGAGGCAACATCGTCACTCGACACGAAGTCAGAGCGTCGCATTCAGCAAGCGCTGAACGAACTCATGAAGAACCGCACAACACTTGTTATCGCGCATCGATTATCGACGGTCGAACGTGCCGATCGCATTATCGTTCTGGACAACGGGCAAGTCGTTGAATCCGGTACTCACAAGGAGTTGCTTGATCGTGACGGGCAATACGCGACACTGTATCGTATGCAGTTCAGTGACGAGTGACGGCTAGCCATATGTATAACTGGCTTCATCGCATGTGGTACGAGGGCGCGCCATCTTATCGCCTATTAATTCCTTTGAGCGGCATTTATTGGCTGCTTATTACACTACGTCGGTTCCTGTACCAGATCGGGCTATTTGGCCGGCAAAAAGCCGTCGTCCCGGTGATTGTGGTAGGTAACATTACGACCGGAGGAACGGGCAAAACCCCTGTCACAATCTGGCTGGTTAAAGCACTAAGCGCACGCGGCTTTACCCCTGGAATCGTAAGTCGTGGGTACGGCGGTAGTCGTTCTACGACCTCGATGCGCGTTGACTCCGCCAGCGACCCTGCGGTTGTCGGTGACGAGCCGGTATTGCTCGCGCGGCGAACCCAATGCCCGGTTGTCGTCGACGCCAACCGCGCGCGGGCGGCGCAAATGCTGGCAGACGATGGCGTGGACGTCATCGTTGCTGACGATGGGCTACAACACTATCGTCTCGAGCGAACCTATGAGATATGCGTTATCGATGGTGCCCGCGGTCTGGGTAATCGTTTGCTGCTGCCGGCAGGTCCGCTGCGAGAGACCATCGATCGCCTGGAAGAGGTGGATCAGGTCTTGATAAATGGACAGAGGCACGAAGAGCGGGCGGACTTTACCGTAGGCGAGCAGAACGCTATTGAGTTCAACCTGGTTGCGACTGAGGTCGAGCGACTCAATGGCTCGCTGGCAAGGTTGATCGAACGTTTTTCCGGAACGACCGCGCACGGTGTCGCTGCGATTGGAAATCCGGCGCGGTTTTTCGACATGCTCCGCGCGCATGGAATTCAGGTAATTGAACACGCCTTCCAGGATCACGCTGCAATAAGTCAACGCGACCTGGAATTTGGCGACGACTTCGATGTCTTGATCGACCGGAGAGCGGAGGATGACAATTCCACGACACCCGCCCCGAAGCGGCCCAATGCCCGATAAACCGGACAGAACAGGGGTC
>CAYTNO010000574.1:0-1621 GCA_964439125.1 uncultured Woeseiaceae bacterium
CGAATTCGACGCCGTAGAACGACTGCACAGCATCAGCGGCGGCGTCCCGTCCAATCTTGCCAGGTTGTTCCGGGAGTGTGTTGCAATCGTTGACAGCAACGGCGGTCGTTCCGCAACGTCCAAAGTCGTTGTCAAGGCGGCACGGAATCTGCGCGCGGCTTGCGCCGTCGAGTCAGAAAACTCGAGGCCAAGACCAGCTCTTGTCCCGCAATCGATTGAAACTGCCCGGCGCTTGCTAATCAGATGTCCTAAACACGCACCGCGAGAATATTCGCTCAAGCAGGGGCGCTTCATGCTTGGACGAGCGACCACTGCTGACATTTGTTTGCCGAGCCCTTCGGTTAGCCGGCGGCACGCGTTGCTTATCGATACGGGAAAAGCGGCTCAGCTTCTGGACCTGGGCAGTACGAACGGCACATTGGCCGGAACCGAGCGCATTCATGAAGTTACGCTTAGCCCGGGCGCGGTTCTGATGCTGGGTGACTGCCAGATCGAGTACGCTGTCGGCTAAGTGCATTCCAGGACGGCTCCGCCAGTTATTTGCGAAGAGGCCCGTCCGAAAGCTGTCATTCAATGAACCGTTTACGGATATCAGGTGTCGGTATCATGCAGTGCTCGCGTTTCCCAAATAGCTTGTATCTATTTCTGGCGAATAGCTTGTAAAAGTAATCGCGAAAGGCGCGCGGCAATACCGTGAAAATCCTGAACATGAACCAAAGACCGGTGAGGTCGCGTAAGATCTCAAAGGCCGCGTCAGTCCTCTCATAGCATCGCCCTTCTTTGATCAGCAGGAACGTGTCAACTCCGACCATTTTCGCGTTGTACTTCTGAATTAGGTTCTTACCTGATTCACTCTGCATTGGGGCGAAGGAGAACACGCCTTCCGGGTCTCGCCGAATAATGAATTTCACAGCACCGTTACAGAAAATACAAACGCCATCAAAGATCACTATGTGGTGGTTGTTCATCCGTAGACAATTTTCAGGGCGACTGTTCCGAGCTATTGGCAATCGAGAAATGCCCCCGATAGCGGAATAATGTGCCAAATAGCGGGTGAACCAGCTCCATTTTCATTGAAAATGAATCAGCATCGATTGGTCTTTCCTCGACATAGGCGCTGCCGAACAATAGCCCTACCGGTACTGGCACGGTATGGCCGAATAATCGCCAAACATACCCTTCGTCTCGAAACACCAGCGCCCCATCCTCTGCCGTCACACGAAGACGCATTCCAACGCCGAAGCGCACGTACTCTATGACCTCATTATCACTGATGTGATGCATGTAGGACTTAAAGTGAAAGTCCTTCTGATTTCGAAATCTAAAAGCGCGATCCCAGTACAGGTTCGCGTCATTGGGGCTGGAAGAATAGTGGACGCTTACCGGTACATTCTCAGCGCGAAACGGAACAATGGCACCAAACAACAAGCCAAATGGAATCAGTAGTTTGGCGATCAACGAATGGTGGATTTCCTCCATCACTCCGTCGACTCGCACGTAGTCCTGCGAAAAGGGTGTCAACGAGTAGTGCTGACGCACAATACTCCCCAATTGCATCCATTGGTCACCAAGAACTGTTTTGAAGATCGGCTCGGGCATCTAGTACTAGCTATTTAGATCA
>CAYTNO010000575.1:0-1618 GCA_964439125.1 uncultured Woeseiaceae bacterium
CGCCCGGGGCATTGGTCAGCGGGCAATGTGCTGATTGCGTTTTCGGAAATGCGATAACGTCGCGAATACTTTCGGCGCCCGCCATGAGCATGACGATTCGGTCGAGGCCAAACGCGAGGCCGCCGTGTGGCGGGCAACCGTAATTAAGCGCTTGTAGCAGGAAGCCGAATTTTTCTTCGGCCTCATCTTCGCTGATGTCGAGCAATTCGAAGACCGCGGACTGCATGCTTTGGTCGTGAATACGAATTGAGCCGCCGCCAATTTCCGAGCCATTCAATACCATGTCGTAAGCCCGCGATAGCGCGTTGCCCGGATCTGCTCTCAATGCCTCAGCATCGTCCACAGATGGTGCCGTGAACGGATGATGCAACGCCATCCAGCGCTTGTTCGCAGCGTCTCTCTCAAACATCGGGAAATCAACGATCCACATCGGTGCCCAGCCATCCGCGACGAGGCCTCTATCCTGGCCAACTTTCACGCGCAGGGCGCCAAGCGCATCGTTAACGATGCTTGCTTTGTCCGAGCCGAAGAAGATCAGATCGCCGCTTTTCGCACCCGTGCGCTCGATGATGCCGCTCACTACATCGTCGGGCAGGAATTTGAGTATGGGCGACTGCAGACCATCGCGGCCAGCCGCCACGTCGTTGACTTTGATGTACGCAAGGCCTCTTGCTCCGAAGCGAGCCACGTAAGCCGTGTAATCATCTATGACTCTGCGCGACAAATCGTTGCCGCCAGGAAGACACAATGCGGCGACACGCCCTTCCGGATCATTGGCGGGTCCGGCAAAAACCTTGAATTCGACCGAACCCATCAGGTCCGAAAGTTCGATGAGCTCAAGGTCGATGCGAAGGTCTGGCTTGTCGGAGCCGTAACGCTGCATTGCCTCGGCGTAACTCATGCGCGGGAATGGCGAGGGCAGGTCGACATCAAGTACGGCTTTGAAAATATGGCGAATCAGGCCTTCCATTTCACCCGTAACGCCGGCTTCATCAACGAAGCTCATCTCAACATCAAGCTGTGTGAATTCTGGTTGGCGATCGGCGCGCAAATCTTCGTCGCGGAAGCAACGAACGATCTGGTAGTAGCGATCAAGGCCCGACATCATCAGAAGTTGTTTAAAGAGTTGCGGTGACTGAGGCAACGCAAAGAATTTGCCGGGGTGAGTGCGACTTGGAACAACATAGTCACGTGCCCCCTCCGGGGTGGCACGAGTCAACATCGGTGTCTCGACATCGACGAAACCGTCGCCGTCAAGAAAATCGCGCATCGCCATGGTGACCTTATGACGCAGGCGCAGGTTGTTGAGCATGTCATCGCGTCGCAGGTCGAGATAGCGGTACTTCAGGCGCAGCTCTTCATTCACTTGCTCGTCGTGATGAAACGGCGGTGTTTCCGAACGGTTCAGGACCGTGAGTTCATTAGCCAGCACCTCGACCTGGCCAGTGGCCATGTTCGGGTTAATCGTGCCTTCCGGGCGCTGACGAACCAGGCCTTTGACAGCCAGCACGTACTCACCACGAATACGTTCGGCTTCGGCAAAAATTTCAGGCCGGTCGGGGTCGAAGACGATCTGCAGCAGACCCTCCCGATCGCGTAAATCAATGAAAATCACACC
>CAYTNO010000576.1:0-1609 GCA_964439125.1 uncultured Woeseiaceae bacterium
CAACCAGATTGATCTCGAGACTGCGGCCCCCTACGCGGCTGAAGACGCTGACATCACATTGCAGTTACACAAGACCTTGTGGTCCAAACTCGGAGAAGTCGACTCGCTGCGTGATGTCTACACCAATATCGAGCAACCGCTGGTTCCTGTTCTTCTCGAGATGGAAGAGACCGGAGTACTGATCGATCGGCAGATGCTTGCCAAACAAAGTGCTGAGCTCGCCAAAACAATGTTGTCGCTCGAGCATGAAGCTCACGAGCTCGCCGGTGGCCCTTTCAATCTCGGCTCGCCGAAACAGCTACAGCAGATTCTGTTTGAGAAGCTCGAGTTACCGGTTGTCCGCAAAACCCCTAAGGGGCAGCCATCGACCGCCGAAGATGTGCTCACAGAACTCGCCGGAGACTACGAGCTGCCGCGCGTCATCATCAACTATCGCAGTGTCAGTAAACTCAGAAGTACGTACACAGAGAAACTACCGCTGCAAATTGCCCCGAGCACCGGCCGCGTGCACACGTCTTATCATCAGGCTGTTGCTGCGACGGGTCGCCTGTCATCGACCGACCCGAACTTGCAGAACATCCCTATTCGCACGCCCGAAGGCCGCCGAATTCGCCAGGCGTTCATCGCCCCTGAGGGTCATGTGCTGCTCGCCGCCGACTATTCCCAGATCGAATTGCGGATAATGGCTCACCTGTCCGGCGACGAGGGGCTGCTAGGCGCGTTCGCCGAGGATCTCGACGTACATCGCGCAACGGCAGCGGAAGTGTTTGAGACTGAACTCGAGGCGGTCAGCGACGATCAGCGGCGCTCGGCCAAGGCTATCAACTTCGGTTTGATGTACGGCATGTCGGCCTTCGGCCTCGGCAAACAACTCGGTATTCCCAGGGGTCAGGCGCAGGAATACGTGGATCTCTATTTCGATCGCTACCCGGGCGTCAAGGCGTACATGGACGACATCCGCGAGTCGGCCAGCAAGCTCGGCTATGTCGAAACGGTGTTTGGTCGCCGCCTGTATCTTCCGGAAATTAACGCGCGCAATGCGCAGCGGCGGCAATATGCGGAGCGCAGCGCCATCAATGCACCTATGCAGGGAACCGCCGCCGACATCATCAAGAAGGCCATGTTGGCTGTATACGACTGGCTCGAAAGCGATCCTTCAGGCTCGCGCATGATCATGCAAGTACACGACGAGCTCGTGTTTGAAGTGCCGGAGGCGGCGGTCGACGCTGTTAAAGAACGGGTTATTGCCCTTATGTGTAGTGCCGCTGCGCTGTCCGTGCCGCTGCGTGTTGACGCGGGCACGGGCAGGAATTGGGACGAAGCCCACTAAACACCCGGATCATGATTTAGACTTTGTCTAGATTAAAACTCTCAAAAAATCAGGGAGTTACAATTTTCCAGGAACTCCGGAGCCGTAATACACTCCAAACATCCTGAGTGCATTAGTCACTCGCCTGTTTACCTCCCTAAACAGGAGTGCAACTTGGTGACCCCAAGCCAGTTGCTTCTTCTTACCCTGGGACACTTTGTGTCTCGGGGTATTTTTTTAGATTTTGTTCCCGGCGCCAAGGAATTTCTCAAGCATCGCACGAGCTTCATCCTCGCCCTG
>CAYTNO010000577.1:0-1605 GCA_964439125.1 uncultured Woeseiaceae bacterium
ATCACCTCGTGAAAGCCTTCCCGGATTCCAAAGAGCGCGGCGTAAGGATATTCGGCTTCCTGGCGCTGACCTTTGGGCTGGTTCTGCTGAGCCTGATTATTTACACAATGCTGTTCGGCTACCGTTAGAGGTCGGACCAGACGAAATTCTGAGATCACTACAATGAGCAAACTCCTCGCCTTTCTGGTCACCTGCCTGCTGTTCGCTTTACAGACCGTCTACGCCGAGGAGGAGCACCCGTGTAACGATTGCCACGAAGTCGATGTAGCGCTCTTTGAGAGCACCCCGCACGGCTCGACGGAATGCCTCGATTGCCATGTCGGCGGAGAACGCAGGCACAGGCGTGGGCTCGATCCGGTCGATTGTTCGAGTTGTCATGCAGAGGTTGTCGACGAACAGGTCGTGAGTGCGCATGGCCCGGAAGGCGTACAGCGCGTTCCCGGTGGTGAGCTTCCCTCATGTTCGAGTTGTCATGGCGAATTACATACCATGACGTTGGCGAGCGATCTGTCCTCTCCGGTTCACGCCGGCCGCCAGGGAGAGACCTGCGGAACCTGCCATGGCGCCGGGCAACCTGCTCCGCCGGGCGTTCGCACGATCCGTCCCATTGAGGCCTATACAGAAAGCGTGCACGCCGATGCGGTGCACGATGGCGCTCATGGCGCGAGTTGCAGTGATTGTCATACGGCCCACTCGCCGTTGCCGGCTGCAGACCCTGCCTCTTCGATCCATCGTTTAAATGTGCCTGGCACATGCGCTTCCTGTCATTCTGAAATCTCGGCACAGTTCGAGCAGAGTATTCATGGCCTGGCCGCCGCCAACGGCATCTCGGACTCGCCCGTCTGCACGGATTGTCATGGTGAGCATCGAATTCTGGCCGTGGCTGCGGAGGGCTCGCCGGTATCGGCGACCAATATTCCGATCCGCGTCTGCGGTCCCTGCCACTCGGATTTGCGCCTGGGCGAAAAATACGGCCTGGCAGCTGACCAGGTTCCCTCCTACGAGGACAGTTTCCATGGCCTGGCTGCCCGTGGCGGTGTGCAGAAAGTCGCGAACTGTGCGAGCTGCCACGGCGTACACAACATCCTGCCGTCCAGCGACCCCGGCTCTTACATCCATCCGGACAACCTGGCGGACACCTGCGGCCAATGCCACGTGGGAGCCGGTAGCCAATTCGCTATCGGTCCCGTGCATATGCTGGCCGAGCAGGAACCCCACGTCGTTGTCTACTGGATCCGGGCTATTTATATCCCGCTGATCTGGGTCACCGTCCTGTTCATGCTGTTCCACAACCTGCTCGATCTCGTAAAGAAGACGCGTCATCCAGAGCCACGACTTCGCAGGCCACCCGAGCACCGTGCGATCAAAGAACGCATGTCGAAGCCGTTTCGGATCACCCATGTTGTAGCTGCTGTGAGCTTCATGGTGCTGGTATTCAGCGGTTTTGCTTTGAAATACCCCGAGAGTTGGTGGGCAGAGCTGGTGCAGATTGCCGGCGGCGAATTCCGCGGCCTGATTCATCGCATAGCTGCCGTCGGTCTTATGGGCGCCTGCTTCTTCCACTTCGCCCATCTTGCCATCAGTGCCCGAGCTCGACGCCAGATG
>CAYTNO010000578.1:0-1600 GCA_964439125.1 uncultured Woeseiaceae bacterium
GGAGTTCGTCAACCGCAACGGCGAATTCACGGTCAATATCGCTCTGATCGACTCGCATCGGCCCGTTTTCGGCGTTGTGTACGTGCCTGTACAGGACAAGACCTACCTCGGTTGCGAAGGCCACGGCGCCGAGCTACGCGAGAGCGGCAGCGTCACGCCCATTCGGGTGGCTGATGCCAGCAGCACGCCCGTACGCATCGTTGGCAGTCGCTCACACAGGGGGAGTAGCCTGGATACCTTCCTCGAGCGCCTGGGCGAAACGGACATGGTACCCATGGGTAGCTCGCTCAAGTTTTGCGTCATTGCCGAAGGCCGGGCTGACATTTACCCACGCCTTGGACCAACCTCGGAATGGGACACTGCGGCTGCGCAGGCCGTCGTCGAACAAGCCGGCGGAAAAGTCCTCGAGCTTGACGGCAAGCCACTGTCGTACAACGCCAAGGAAGACATTTTGAACCCCTGGTTTGTGGTCATTGGAGCCGCTGATCACGACTGGCTGGCGCTGCTGGCAAGCGACTAGTAGCATATGTGTCGATGACCGAGAAAGTCGACACCGAATGCTTCAAGACTCTTGATCGGCTGCGCGAGTTGCGCGTCAGCCATCGAGATCTCGACTACCTGATCGATCGGCTGCAGCATGATCCGATGGTGGATCAGCTGCGCATTCGTCGCTTGAAAAAGCGCAAACTCCTGATCAAGGACATGATCACGACGCTTGAGAGTGAGTTGATTCCGGATCTGGACGCGTAAAATCGTCGCGGCGCACAGCCTGCTCCCGCGATGCATCGCGGGAGCAGGCTGGTTTATTCCAGTTTTTGACCGATATGCTGCTCGCCACGCTGTTCTGCCAACGTAACCTGCTTTTGCCGTTCTGCCAGCCTTGCGGCGCGGTCTTCATCAAGACTGCCGATGCATTGCGGGCAGGAAACGCCCTCACGATAATCAGGCGAAGCCATATCGTCGGCACTTAAAGGGCGCCGGCAGGCGTAGCACTGCACGTATCCGCCCTCTTCGAGATCACGATCGACCGCGACTCGCGTATCGAAAACAAAACACTCTCCGTCCCAACGGTTCTCTTCGCCAGGCACATCCTCGAGGTACTTCAAAATACCACCCTGCAGGTGGTAAACCTCGTCAAACCCAAGCTCAAGCATTAGCGCGGTGGCTTTTTCGCAGCGAATACCACCCGTACAAAACATCGCCAGTGGTTTGTCTTTCGAAGTCTCGGCCAGTGCTTCGGCGAACCTGGGAAACTCCCGGAAGTTCTCGGTCTCGGGGTCGATCGCACGTGGAAACGTGCCAACCTCAAATTCATAGGAGTTGCGCGTATCGATAACGATTACATTAGGGTCTTCGATCAACGCGTTCCATTCTGCTGCGGCAACGTAGGTGCCGGTTTTCTTGTGTGGCAGGATGTCGGGGCGGCCCAGCGCGACGATTTCTTTCTTCAGGCGCACACGCATGCGTCTGAAGGGCGCTTCAGAAACATCGTTCCAGCGACCTTCAATAGGTTCATCGAGCTCAAGCCTGGTCTCTATCCAGTCAAGAACAGCCCGCACCGCAGCCTCGTCCCCGCTTATCGAACCATTGAAGCCCTCCG
>CAYTNO010000579.1:0-1596 GCA_964439125.1 uncultured Woeseiaceae bacterium
GGGCGTTTGACGCCAAGGGTAGTGAGTCCAGCGCGGCCAGCCTGACTGAGATCATGCGGGTCCTGATGCAGAAACCCAGTTTCTGGGGCTTGTCACTGGGTGCTTCCTTTTCTTCGATGATGGGCTACGGTTTGTTCTTCTGGCTGCCTTCGTTCTTTGTTCGCAGCTACGAGGTTACGTTGCTCAATGCCTCGCTGGTTTACGGCGCCATCCTGCTGGTCGGTGGTATCGCCGGAACCTGGCTTGGGGGCTCACTGGCCGACCGCTTCGGCGAGATGAATCGTTCGGCCTATGCGCGTATTCCCGCGTTTGCTTTCCTCGCCGCCGTACCGTTTTATCTGGTCGGCGTCCTGTCTCCAACCTTGATGACTTCCGTGCTGATCATGATCGTACCCACTGCGCTGGGCCTGGCCTGGCTGGGGCCGGTCATTTCGGCAGTACAGCACCTGGTGCCGCCCAACATGAGGGCTACCGCGTCGGCCATATTCCTGTTCGTCAACAACCTGATCGGCATCGGTATCGGCACGTTCGCGATCGGCGCCATCTCAGACGGACTGCAGGATCGCTTTGGCGACGAGTCGTTGCGCTACGCCATCCTGGCAGGCACCACGTTCTACCTTGTGGCTGCGGCGATCTTCCTGCTTAGCGCGCGTCGGCTTGAGCAAGACTGGGAAGGCTAGTTACAACCGCGAGATTCAGGTTTAGGCGGTCGTAGCTGTGGCTTGCAGAGTGTCCAGTGGTAGAGGAACCGCGAAGCACTACCCCTGCTGATACTACTGCCCTCTAGCGTGGTTGCGGAGGGTACAATGCCGCGCATGAGAAGAATCCCTCAACGCCTGCTGTCACTTATGGCTGATTGCGTCTCCGACGAGGACAGGGATGAAATGGCCATTCCGAGTTACCAGCATCGTAATCCGCTCTTGCGTTGGATGGCATGGCGCAGACTTGAAGTCGTCGCGAAATTTTTCCGCGAATCCTGCCGCAAAATGAACGACGCTTCCACGCATACGGTGATGGATTTCGGCTGCGGAACCGGCGTCCTGTTCGATGAGTCCAGCCAGGTCGCGGACCAAGTCTACGGTGTCGATATCGTTCTCGATCCCGCCCGCTTGCTTGTCGACGCCTGGGGTCTCGAGAAGGTGGTTTTGCTTACCCCCGATGAAGCACAGAACAAGCTGCCGCCGCAGAGCGTTGACACGATAATCGCGGCAGAGGTGCTCGAGCACATCGCACCGCTGGACGACACACTCGCGTTCTTCCGGGACCGATTGAAACCCGGCGGCACATTGCTGGCCAGCCTTCCTACAGAGAGCCTGTTGTATCGTTTCGGCCGTCGGCTTGCGGGATTCGAAGGACACTATCACCAGAGCAACGCGGCTTCCATTCATCGGCAAATACTGGACGCCGGTTTCGAACAGTTGCGCATGCAGAAAATCCCTGCTCCGGGACCACTCGCGATTTACTGGGTAATCGAATACCGGTGAGCAGACAAAGCACCGCCGGAACAACCTGGTCACGAGTCTATGACGCCGTCCGTATGGTGCTAGTCGTGGCGATCGTCGGGTACCTGTGCTGGCAGGTGTATTCCGGACGCTC
>CAYTNO010000580.1:0-1594 GCA_964439125.1 uncultured Woeseiaceae bacterium
CGAGGAGTACGGTGTCGAGGACCCACGAATCTGTTTGATAGGCGGCGAGTACTACATCACTTATAGCGCTTATTCCAGGTTTGGCGTACGCATCGGTCTGGCGAAAACACGCGATTTCAAAACAGTCGAGAGAGTGTCGCTCATTAGCCAGGCAGACATGCGCAATGTCGTGATTTTCCCGGAAACATTCGACGGTCGTTACGCGCGGCTGGATCGGCCCCACTCGGAAATCAACCCCTGGTGCATATGGCTGTCCTGGTCTCCTGACCTGATTCACTGGGGTGATTCGGTACCCGTGATCCAGCCTGTCCAATATCACTGGGATGAAATGAAAATAGGTCCCGGTGCGACGCCGATAAAGACCACGAAGGGATGGCTCAACATTTACCACGGCGTGTTTCCCACCATGGACGGTGCGGTGTACCGGCTGGGTGTGGCGCTGCATGATCTTGCGGACCCCGCCAAAGTGCTCGGCGTTGCCGACGATTGGATACTATCGCCGGAAGATCCGTGGGAGCTGACCGGTTACGTCCACAATGTAGTCTTTACCTGCGGTGCTGTCGCAGAGGACGACGGCACTGTAAAGATTTACTGGGGAGGCGCAGACAACGTCATGTGCGTCGGCGTCGCGAAGATCGACGACCTGATTGATCTTTGTCTGAAGAAGGCCCGACCGTCTTTGTCCCGATAGGCCATCAATCGCTGCGCAATCGGGCTTCGGTGCCGGAAATTTGCCGGGATCAGTCCTGCATCGTTGTGCACACCAACCAGTTATTTTTTCGTGGTCTCAACAAGCGACTGCCTGATCCGGGGCAGGAGCTTGTCGTAACTAGTGTCTCCACTCTCAAGCATCCCCATAATGAATTCGTAAGCAGGCGTTGCTTCGACCGACAACTTCCAGCCATTCAGCCGCAAAAAAGTATCTGTCACGAAAAACGCGACCCGCTTTTTTCCATCAATAAACGCGTGATTCAAGAGTAAAGACTCGAACAACGCCGCAGCCATCTCCGCAATATCGGTGTAATAGCCGGTTTGCGGTCGAAATAATTCACTCTCGAGAAGGCCCTTGTCGCAAATACCCTGGCTTCCGCCAAATCGCTCGATCAGTCGTTCATGTATGGCTACCGCTTCTTCAACGGATAGGAATTGAACGCCATCATTCTGCAAGGCGTTCGCCTAACTCTTCATTCTCAGCCATCGATGCCTCAAGATGATCGAACACAATTGGGCGCAGACGTCGTTTGCGCACGAAGTCACGGATCGCCTCTGTCAGTAGTCCGGAGATACTTTGATGAGACTCTCGAGCAAGTTCCTGCAGCTCACGCCACTGTTCTTGTTCAACTTTTGAACTAATTTTGATAGCAGACATCTGGGAATGGTATCAAGACATGTCATGAAACGTCAAGACTGTGTCACAATTCTGTCACAGTACGAGCGAGATCCAACGTGACCCAGGCCTTTACCTTGAACTTTTGTCCGCCCACCGGAGCGGAGAGCGGCGAAACTTCCGGCCGACCCCGGACTGGCGGCGCTCTACTTCCAGTTCGGCCGCTACCTGCTGATGTCCAGCAGTCGCCCCGGTACTCAGCCGGCC
>CAYTNO010000581.1:0-1587 GCA_964439125.1 uncultured Woeseiaceae bacterium
TGGTAAACAACCGGCTTGCCTTCCGGCGCGACCGGGTTGATTTCGAGTGTCGCGTCCGAATGATCCCAAGCGATACGTGCGGTCAATGTGCGAGCCTTTCTGTTGTGGCGCACACGAACTTTCTCACCGCCGACGTACGCCGCCTCGACGGGTGTATTCCAGTTGTGAATGACTATCTCGAGTTCACGTTCGTCTGGCCGTCCCTCGTAGTCGCCGCCTTCACGACGCAGGTTGATCGTCAATGAACCGTCATCCTGCTGCGCATCAAATCTGAGCAACTCGAACTCGCCCTGCGCGAGGCTAAGGCGGGTTTCGCCATCGTCCTCGTACATCTGCCCGGTGGCGTTGCGCACTGTTTCATCAGCGTAGTAGTGCAGGGTCAGCTTGTCGCTCGAGTAGTCTCGCGTCGTTTCGATGTCGTTCGTCATCGGAACGAACGAGCCTGCGCGTACCAGCACGGGGATTGTCTCAAGCGTGACCGGGATCGACGCTGTCGCCCCGCCTTCGTATCGCTTGTCGTTCCAGAAATCGAACCAGGTGCCGTCTGGCAGTTTGACGTCAACGGACTCGACCCCGGGATCGGTGACCGGCGCAACGAAAAACGCATCGCCCCAGAGGTATGTTTCTTTCTCGTCGATAAGATCCTTGTTGGATTCATCCTCGAAGAACAGCGGCCGCATTAAAGGCATGCCGCTCGTGCTGTTCTCATACGCAAGCGTGTAGTTGTACGGCAGCAGCCGATACCGAAGCTTGATGAAGTCGCGAACGATCTTGCGTGTATTGCGATCGTGAAAAACAGGCTCGGGCGGAATGCCCTCCTGGCCGTGGGGTCGGTAGACAGGCTGGAATACTCCGTACTGCAGCCAGCGGAGATAGAGTTCCTTGTTAAATTCCGCCGTATTGTCCGGCGTGCCTTTTGTAAATCCGCCGAGGTCGGAATGCGTGTAGCCGAGGCCAAACAACCCCATCTGCAGGCTCAGCTCAACTTGCGGCTTAAGTCCTCCCCAGGTCCGGTTGACGTCACCGGTCCAGGGAATGATGCCGTAGCGCTGTGTGCCGGCGAATCCCGAGCGCATCATGATCATTGGCCGCACGTCGGGATAATGTTCGATCTGGCGTTCATAGATCATCTGCGTCCAGACGTGGCCGTAGGCGTTGTGCACTTCGTCGCCGGTTGCCTGGATACCGGCGTCGCTCAGCCAGTGTAGTGCGTCGCCCGGATGCACCTCGGGCTCGCCGAGATCTCCCCAGCTGCCGGCCATGCCCTGTTCGAACAGCATGGCGTATGGCTTCCAGAACCAGTCCTGCGCCGCCTCGTTGAACACGTCGACGAGCCCTGTGTTGCCGAAATAGAAATCGAAGCGCCGTGGGTCGCCACTGTCGTTTTTCGCAAGAGCCTCTTTGTCGACTGCATCCTGCCAGCGGTTGGAGGTACTCAGGATGAACGGTTCCGTGACCACGATGGTATTGATGCCGTCGTCACGGAAGTCGCTAACCATGTCCTCAGGAGTTGGCCAGGCACTTCGGTCCCAGTCCAGCTTGCCCATATGGCCCTGAATGTCGGGCCCGAACCAGTAAATGTCGATG
>CAYTNO010000582.1:0-1572 GCA_964439125.1 uncultured Woeseiaceae bacterium
GTTCCTGGCAAGAACCGAAACCCTTAGCCATCGTGCGCCATCTTTACGGGCTTGCACCTCTGCAGATTCGAGTAGCTGGCGACCAACGCCCTGTTTGCGACATTCTTCTCGGACGACAATGTCGGACAGCAACGCGAATTCGATGTCGCCGTCGTCCAGCTCGCCGCTGCTGCACTGACTCAGCAAGGTTGCAAAGCCGACAACCCGCCCATCCATATCGGCCACGAATATTGTTCCTTTGGACATAGCACATTGCAGGAACATGTCTGACATGTATGCGTCCGCAATTTCTTCACCGGCAGGCATCCTGGGATCAACGCGACGCTCAAACTCCTGAAGCTCGATCAGGCAGTCACGCAGCGACGGCGTATCGTTGTCTTCGTCAAACTTTCGAATCAGCATTGAGTGGGTGCCAGTTCCCTGGTCGTGTTCGCAAAGATTGTGAAGTGTAGAGTACCCAATGAATAGCTGCTAGCGGATAGCGGCTACAGCGGCCGAGGCTGATGTTCTTCTCATATCTTTTTCTCGGACTCTGGACGATTAGACGCTATCTACAAACGACCTGCCGGGATCAGCGAATGGTATCTGTATTGCTACCTTCACCCCTTCGGAAGGTGCGTATTAACTTAAGGCTTCCGTCCCGTATCCTCGATTGTGCGGTTAACTGTGTAATTACATGCGGGACAGCAATCATGGCTCGACGTATCTCTTTGCCCAACAGTGGCCCTTTCTTCGAAATTCGCTTCGAGTCAATCGGCGGATTAGGGGCTCATGCGGCCGGACAAATCATCGCCGGCGCGGCGGTTCTGCGCATGGGACTGAACGGCTCCCACTTTTCGTCTTATGGCTCTGAGAAGAAGGGCTCGGTCGTACGCTCGTTCATTCGCCTGGCGCCAGCCGACCGCGAAATTCGCACCAGCGCGCCGATCGAAACGCCCGACGTCATCGTCGTTTTCAATGGCGGCCTGCTCGCCCACCCGGCGACGCTGGCCGGCATGCGTGCTTCCGGCACATTGATCTACTCCGGGTATGAGCGCGATATACCTGAGGGTCTTGCCCACTTGCCAGCAACGACCAAGGTCATCCGCGTCGATGCACAGACAATCGCAGCCGAGGAAAAATCACGACCCAACGCCGTGCTGATCGGTACAATGACGGCCGCATTGCCGTTCCTTGACCGAGAGGCATTGCTCGAAGCGCTCAACGAGACATTTGCCGGGCGTCACCCGGAGGCCGTCGCAGCAAATGAGCGTGCTTTCATTCGCGGTGCCGAAGAAATCGAAATCATCGAAAACGTCGGACATGGCGAGGAAGACCTCCCTGCCCTGTCGTCGAATCCGCTTTGGGGTTATCGGACCGCGCCGATTGGCGGCGTGCTACCACTGCCCGGCAACACGGCCCACAACGATCTGCGTGCGTCACGCACTGGCTGGATGCCGGTGCTGGATCGCGACAAGTGCATCGACTGCGGCATGTGCGACATGGTCTGTCCTGACCTGTGCCTGGTTTGGTCAACAACTACAGACGACGACGGCAAGCCGGGAGTCAAACTCGACGGCATCGATTACCAGT
>CAYTNO010000583.1:0-1568 GCA_964439125.1 uncultured Woeseiaceae bacterium
GCCGCGATTGTATTAGCAGCCGTGCTGGTGCCGGTCATGATGAATAGCCCGAGCGCACCACCCGCGGTCACGGAACCGCAGAATTCCCAAGTGACCAATTCAAGCCAGGTTAATGCATTGCAGGCACTCATGGTCGAGTCTCGGCAGCTGGAAAGTGACCTGCGTTCGCTGCCAAATGAACCTCGCGTGATGCAGGCGAGTACCGTCACGACTATTTCAGACATCAAGGATCGTGTTGCTGCGATCGATTACCAACTAAACGACCCGGACGTGCAGATGACGTCCGAGGAAACAGAAATATTCTGGCGCGAACGCGTCAGATTAATGAAATTGCTCGTCCAATTGCGTTATGCGCAAGCGCAGCGGACGGCCTACTAAACGAGGAGATGGATGTAATGAAGACCATGAAACTTATTATTCCTGTTGCGCTGGTTTTGTTGCTAGCCGGGCAGGCTGTTGCGCAAACCGAAGTAGAAGAGAAGCAGGAAGCTTTGCGGAAAGTGCAGGAGCGCGAAGTTTTGGTGCAAGAAAAACTAGAAAGCGCTGAACGGCAAATGGCCGAAGCAGCTCGCACGATTGCCGAGCTCACGTCGGAGCGCTTGCCGCAGTTGCGCCAAATCGAGCGTCGCATTGAAATAATCAATGACGGCCGGCCGCGCCTTGGTGTGACTATTGGCAACAGCGACAACAAAGGCCCTGTCGAGGGTGTAAGCGTCATGGCGGTAACGCCAGGTAGCGCGAGTGATGAGGCAGGAATACGAGCCGGTGACATTTTGACCGCTGTAAACGATGAGTCGCTCAGCGCCGAAAGCTCACAAGAAGCGACAAAAAGGCTGCTGGATTTCATGGAGGGTGTCGAAGAAGGCGATACGCTCGATGTCGAATACCTGCGCGATGGCAAAGTCGGTTCAGTTGAAGTCGAGCCAAAACCCAGCGACGTGAACGTATTTTCATTCAACAGCGCCCCTGGAAGCCCCTCGATGCGATCCATGCCGCATGACATGCACATAGCGCCGAAAATTGTTCAGGGACTTCGAAATGATTTCGATTTCCGCTGGATTGGCAGTTCCTGGGGTGACATGGAGCTGGTTGAGTTGAATGAGGGCCTTGGCAAGTACTTCGGCACTGATTCCGGTGTACTGGTTGTCAGCGCTCCGGAGTCGGATGTGCTCAAGCTTGAAGATGGTGATGTCATCCAGAAGATTGACGGACGCGAGCCAACATCAGTAGGTCATGCGTTGCGCATATTAAATTCCTACCAGGCTGGAGAGTCTGTGGAAATTGAGGTTTATCGCGACAAGAAGCGTCGCAAGCTTGAAATAACGATGCCCGATGACCGCACGAGCATGTTCTTGCGCGCCCCGGTGGAGATCATGCCTGCGAGGGTCCCGGCAGCGCCGAGGCCTGCAATGATTATCGAGAAAACCTGAAAAAATCTCGACACTTCGCAAACGGGCGCGCATGGCTTTGTTACCATGCGCGCCCATGCAAATATCCGATTTCGACTACACGCTGCCTGCCAAACTGATCGCGCAGTACCCGACGAGTGAGCGGCGCGCCAGTCGTCT
>CAYTNO010000584.1:0-1565 GCA_964439125.1 uncultured Woeseiaceae bacterium
CTTTCAAATACTGTGTGAACGCCCGTCAAAAAACTCTCTACTGCAAACCCATCAGCACGCGTATATGCGCATCGACACAACGTGCCAGGCTATTGAGTTCGTAACCCCCTTCGAGTACCGAAATAATCCGCTTGGATGCTGAAGCTGCGGCCACTTGCACAATCTGTTCAGTGACCCAACGGAAATCGGCATCGGTCAGGCAGACGCTCGACATGTCATCGTCCCTGTGTGCATCGTATCCTGCAGAAATAAGAACCAGCTGCGGTTTAAAATCGTTCAGGGCGGGGAGCCAGTGGTCTGTCACCGCAGCTCGAAACTCTTCACTGCGTGCAGAAGCCGCAAGTGGAACATTCACCCGGTTTGCCGCGTTCGGCAGTATTGCGGTGTAAGGAAAGAACGGGTGCTGGAACGTAGAGCAGAAAAGAACCCGATCCTCGTCCTTAAAAATTTCTTCGGTGCCGTTTCCCTGGTGCACATCGAAATCAACAATCGCTACCTTTTCCAGGCCGTATTGTTGCAGTGCGTGAGCCGCGCCTACTGCGATATTGTTGTAGAGGCAAAACCCCATGGCCTGACGACTTTCGGCGTGGTGACCTGGCGGTCTTACGCCGCAGAAGGCTGATTCCATCTCACCGCTCATGACAAGATCAACCGCTGCTACGACGGCGCCCGCAGCCCGTCGAGCGGCCGGCAGCGTAGCGGGACTGATGACCGTGTCCGGATCAAGGCGGGCATAACCGCTTTGCGGCACCATTGACTCAATCATCTGGAGATGGCCCTGCGTGTGTACCCGCAAAAGTTGCGGTTCAGTCACCTCGGGCGCATCGACATAGCGGAGCACATCCGCCAGTCCGGTCTCTATAAATTTGTCCTCAATTGCTGACAGGCGTCGGGCGTTTTCAGGATGACCTTCACCCGTGTCATGTTCGTGGCATTTGGTGTGGCTGATGTAAGCGGTGCGCAATGTGGTATCCCTGTATTGCGGTGATGGTATTGCCCAGTGTAAAAGCTTGCGACAGCAATGGGAATTTGGAATAACCTTCGCCGATGAACAAACATTACCTTACGACCCTTTTTACTCCTGAAAGTATCGCGCTCTATGGTGCAAGCGACAGGACCGACTCCGTTGGCGGAGTGGTCTTCAAAAACTTGCTGACATCCGGCTTTGAGGGTCGAATTTATGCGATTAACCCCAATCGCGACGAAGTACAGGGAGAGAAAGCCTTCTCGTCCCTGGACGATATAGAAGAAACGGTTGATCTCGCGGTAGTTGCGACACCGGCCAGCAGCATTCCCGGCATTGTAGAGGCCTGCGGCGAACGCGGCGTCAAGATGATGCTGATCCTCTCGGCAGGTTTTCGCGAAACAGGGGCAGAGGGTCGACGCCTGGAAGATCGCGTGACGCAATTGGTCAGGCGTTACGGCATTCGCATGATGGGTCCCAATTGCCTCGGTCTCATCCGCCCCGACAAAGGACTCAATATCACGTTCGGTAACAACAACGCGAAGCCTGGCAATTTGGCCTTCGTGTCCCAGTTGGGCGCCATATGCACGGCTATTCTCGA
>CAYTNO010000585.1:0-1564 GCA_964439125.1 uncultured Woeseiaceae bacterium
ATCACGCGTAGCGCCCGTGCGAATTCGAATGACGGTGGCATGCCGTTTCGGATGTACCAGAAGGCTTTCCTGGCGCGAATACAGCATCTTGACCGGACATTGTGTCTTCTCGGCAAGCAAAGCGACGTGAATCTGGCCGGTGATGTCTTCTTTGCCGCCAAAGCCGCCGCCCATCAACGTTGCTACGACACGTATCGATTCCGGTTCTACGCCCAAACTCGCGGCAACCTGGTCACGATCGCCGTAAGGAATCTGGCTGCCGACGTAAACTGTTGTCTTGTCATGCTTTGTGGTTTCGCCTCGTGCCGCCGTCGTATCCAAAGTTCCGCCAAAATTCTCCGGGTTGTAGCCGGCAGGTATGCCGATTGAGCATTCCGGTTCAAGAAACAGGTGTTCAGTCGCGGGCGTCCGGTAGGTTCGGTCGATGATCGTATCCGCTTCGGCGAATCCGACCTCGATATCGCCTTTGTTAACTTTGATGTGCTTGAGCAAGTTGCCCTCGGCACGACCTTCGTGGACAAGCGGCGACTCGGGTTTGGCAGCTTCTATTGCGTCGCTAACGACAGATAGTTCTTCGTAGACTACGTCGATTAGATCCACTGCGGCCGCGGCCGCTTCTTCTGTGTCGGCGGCCACGATCGCGATTGCATCGCCGGCGTAACGAACTTTGTCGGCGCACAGCACCGGCCAGTCTTTGATGAACACGCCGTGCAAATTACTGCCCGGAATGTCTTCGTGAGTCAGTACAGCATGGACGCCGGGCAAAGCGCGTGCTGCGGACGTATCGATCGAGCAGATCTTCGCGTGTGCAATGCCGGCTCGTTTTGTGCGTGCATGCAACATGCCAGCGAACCGATAGTCATCTGCAAATTTGGCGGTGCCGGTAATCTTGTCGCGTGCCTGCAGGTTGGGCATGGGTTTGCCGATTGACTTGCCCGTCGGCTGGGTTGCCGGCAGGAGTGGTGGAACGTCCTGCCCGGATGCCTGCAGAATGGCACGCGTAATGCTCTGGTAGCCGGTGCAACGGCAGAACGTATCTTTCAAAGCGACGGCGATATGATCTTCGGTCAGTGTTTCGCCGGCCGCTTTTTTCTCATCGATAAGCGCTTTCGCCGTCATGATCATGCCCGGCGTGCAGATGCCGCATTGCACAGCGCCATGGTCCAGAAAGGCCTGCTGAAGAGGGTGCAGCTCGTTGTTTTTCGAGAGATTTTCGATCGTCTCAACGCTGGTGCCATGCGCCTTGAATGCGGGGAAGACGCAGCTCGATATCGGTGTGCCGTTAACCAGTACGGTACAGATTCCGCATTCAGCTTCGTTGCAGCCGATCTTTGTTCCGGTCAGTTGCAGATCTTTGCGCAGCACCTCCGAAAGATAACGCGATTCCGGCACGTCAATGTCGACCGGCGTTCCGTTCACGGTCATTTGCAGCCTGCTCACGATGCGGCCCCTGTTGCCTGCTCGACTGCGCGGGTCAGAATGGCCGGTAGGTAAGTTCTCACCATTTGCTCGCGATATTCGGCGCTTGCCCGGTATTTGCTGGATCGCAATGTGACGCTGGCCA
>CAYTNO010000586.1:0-1563 GCA_964439125.1 uncultured Woeseiaceae bacterium
CGCAATGGGTCAGTAGCAGCCGCTCATGAGTTTACCAGCCCAGGGGCCGGTTTCTGGTCTGGCCCCAATATTTCGGACCACTAACTTTAGCGCGATAATGCGCTTTGGAGGTGGGACATGGCAAGAAGGAAACGATATAGCGCGGAGTTCAAACGACAGGCATTAATACGAGCGGATGAACCGGGTATCAGCGATGCGTTGGTGTGCGAGGAACTGGGCGTCAGTACGCGACAACTCCGACGTTGGCGCGAGGCGGTTCAGGAGCACGGCGATGAAGATGCGTTCCCAGGTCAGGGCAAGGCTCGCGATGAAGAGTTGACGCGACTTCGACGCAAACTGAAGAAAGCAGAACAGGAACTGGATTTTTTACGAGAAGCGGCGCGGTACTTTGCCAAGGAGTCGAAGTGAGATACGGGTGTATCCATCGACGTCGCCGCCAACTATCAATCCGGAGAATGTGCCAACTGTTGAATGTCTCTCGCAGTGGTTTTTACGACTGGCTGCAGCGAGCCGAGAGTGCTCGGTCTCGTCGCAATCGTGAACTGCTGTTGCTGATCCGGCAGATCCACCTGGAGAGCAATGGCGTGTACGGTGCTCGCAAGATCCAACGCGAGCTACTCGAGCTCGGCGAGGATGTCGGTCGTCATCGCGTGGCCCGGTTGATGCGGGCTGACGGCCTCAAAGGCTGCCCTAAGCGTCGCTTTAGACGAGCGCCTAATGATGCCCCGGAACATCCGGTTGCGAGGAACTTACTCAAACAGGACTTTAGTGCGGACGAACGTAATCGGCGCTGGGCATCGGATATCACGCAGCTGTGGACCAAGCAGGGCTGGCTGTATCTGGCGGTGGTGATGGATCTCTACTCGCGCCGTATTATCGGCTGGTCGATGGACAGTCGTGTCGGTCGGCACTTGCCGGTTGATGCGCTGACGATGGCACTGGGCTATCGACAACCACAAGGTGCATTGCTGCATCACTCCGATCGTGGAGCGCAGTACACCAGCGATGACTTCCGTGACGTGCTTAAGAAAAACGGCATCGAATGCAGCATGAGCGCGCGCGGCAGTTGCTACGACAACGCAGTAGTCGAGAGCTTCTTCTCACTGCTCAAACGTGAACGAGTGAGACGACAAACGTACAAAACAAGAGAGGAAGCGAAGGCCGATATCTTTGATTACATCGAGCGGTTCTATAACCGAAAACGAAGTCATACTTACCTGGATTATCTCAGTCCAGTACAGTATGAAAACCGGACATTAGGACTTAACTGAACGGTCCGTTGATATGGGGCCGGACCATACGGCCAGAAGCGGACATTAGCTCCGAGGAACAACCCTGCGGGAGCGGGGTTTCTTGTTTAGTCGTTTGCCACTTTTTTCGCGAATTCGGCGACGGCCCGTCGCAATCGCTTATGCGCATCAAAAAGATGTGCGTATTCCGCTTCATGCACTCCGCCCTTTGCGCGAATCACCTCAATCAAGCCGCCTCGGTCTGCTGTCGGCCAGTTTGTAACGCCACCCATTGCGGCGATGAGTGGGCTTAGACGATGCCACATCAGTTGTT
>CAYTNO010000587.1:0-1561 GCA_964439125.1 uncultured Woeseiaceae bacterium
AGCACCGTAATCGCCGTGACCCATGACCGTTACTTTCTCGACAACGTCGCCGGTTGGATTCTGGAACTCGACCGCGGCCACGGCATCCCCTGGGAAGGCAATTACTCATCCTGGCTGGATCAAAAAGAGAAGCGACTTTCCAACGAAGATGCGACCGAAAAAGCTCGGCAAAAAGCCATGCAAGCGGAGCTCGAGTGGGTTCGTTCAAACCCGAAAGGCCGACAGGCCAAGTCGAAAGCGCGTCTGCGGCAATTCGAAGAAATCTCATCCGCTAGCTATCAACAGCGAAACGAGACGAATGAAATTTACATACCGCCAGGTCCACGACTGGGCGATGTTGTTATTGAGGTCAACGATCTCAAGAAAGGCTTTGGCGAAAAGTTGCTCATTGAAAATCTGAGCTTTCAGCTGCCGGCGGGCGGCATTGTCGGTGTCATTGGCCCCAATGGTGCGGGCAAGACCACCCTGTTTCGCATGATCGCAGGTACGGAGCAGCCCGATTCCGGCTCTGTTCGCCTCGGGGAAACTGTGCAGGTCGCCGCTGTCGACCAGTCGCGCGACAGCCTCGATGACAAGAAGACGGTCTGGGAGGAAATCTCCGATGGCCAGGACCTGATCAAGGTCGGAACCTACGAAACACCCTCGCGTGCCTATGTTGGCCGCTTCAATTTCCGCGGTTCGGAACAGCAAAAACAGATAGGTCTGTTATCGGGCGGTGAGCGTAACCGTTTGCATCTGGCCAAGATGCTGCGCTCCGGCGGCAACTTGTTGCTGCTCGACGAACCGACCAACGACCTCGATGTCGAGACGCTGCGGGCGCTTGAACAGGCGCTTTTGGAGTTTCCGGGGTCTGCGGTAGTTATCTCACATGATCGCTGGTTTTTGGATCGCATTGCGACCCACATCCTGGCATTTGAGGGCAACAGTGAGGTCGTCTGGTTCGCCGGAAACTACGCAGACTATGAAGTGGACCGCAAACGTCGCCTGGGCGCCGATGCGGACAACCCACATCGCATCAAATACAAACGACTTAGCGCTTAGGAGGAACGACGATGAATGTGCTAATTGCCGCCAGCGCAACCCTCACGCTCATCGCTCTGTTGTTCTTTGCTTCCACCGTGCGTCACGCACGTCGCGGGCGTTTACTAAGAGCCGGCGGCTCGGCGACATTTTTTGCAGCGTCGGCCGCTATCGGTACAGCCGGTATCCTTTTGTTCATAAGCTACCTGGGCTACGAGCGCCTGACTGAAGAAAAATTGGTCGGCGTAATCGAGTTCTCGCAAGCGGCCCCCGAAGAGTACACGGCTCGCCTCATGATAGACGGCCAGGTCGATCGTATGCTGACATTGCGCGGCGATGAGTGGCAGCTGGATGCTCGCGTCGTCACCTGGAAACCGCCAGCAACAATTCTGGGCCTGGATCCGGTCTACCAGCTCGAACGACTGAGTGGTCGTTATTCATCTGTTGATCGAGAACGAAGCGAAAAACGCACTGTTTACTCGCTGGCCGAAGAGCGACCGCTCGACCTGTGGAGCATGGCGCGTAAATTCCCGAAATTGGC
>CAYTNO010000588.1:0-1548 GCA_964439125.1 uncultured Woeseiaceae bacterium
GGTGCGGTGTTGACGTGGCAGGGCGATGTCGCAATTCTGACGGTGAACACAATGATGGGTCTCGACACGATTGAGGAAATAGATGCAGCGTACGTCGCTATCGCGAACAAGGGCGCCCATGGGCTGATTATCGATCTTCGGGAAAATGGTGGTGGTGCCTTCGCGGTTCGACCGCTGGTTGCACATTTGCTGAACGAGACAGCGGATGGAGGAAGCTTCGTTTCGCAGCGCTGGAACTCAACGCACAATCGCGCGCCCAACCTAACGGAGTTGAAAGCGGTTGCGCCGTGGCAAGGCTGGTCTATCCGGGCTTTCTGGTCCGATGTTCAAGACGCTGCTATCACCCGCTTCAGCATCGCGCCGGTCGAACCGTTATTCACGGGGCCGGTTTACGTCCTGACCAGCAAACGCACGGCGAGTGCAGCAGAGTTAGCGACGGATGTATTACAAAGTTCAGGTCGCGCGGTAGTCATTGGCGAAAATACAGCTGGCCAGATGCTCTCGCAGAAGATTTTCGACGTGCCCGGCGGCTTCCACCTGAGCCTGCCTGTCGCAGATTACTATTCGATCAAGAATGGTCGCATCGAAGGGGTTGGAGTCAAGCCGGACATTGAGGCGGATGCTGCCGATGCTTTGAAAATCGCGCTTCAACGGCTGTAAAGCCGTCACTTTCCGTAGTGGAAAGAAATAACTTGCCAACATGGAAAGAGATGGTGTAGTATTGTCTTTCCATTACGGAAAGAGACGAGCAATGACAGACCAAGACCAAGTTGGATCGGACGAAGCAAAGAACGCCCTTGATTCTGTAGATAAGATGCAAAGCGCGGGCTTCCGGCGAGCATTGCCACCTCGCTGGTATGGCGTTGGAATCTCCTTGATTGTTGCCGTTGGGTTTGCGCTTTATGCGCAGAGCGATCCGGGCAGCTTTCCTGGGGTATTCATAGCTGTCGGTATCGCTCTGTTCGTGGGTATCAGTCGCGAGAAGAACGGTGGGGCGATTGGCAAAGAGTTGCCGGACACGAGCACAGGCAAGTGGGCGCTTGCCGGGGTTTGCGTCTTTTTGGTCGCATTATTTTTCGGTGGCATCTTTATCAGACGCTCCTACGACCTATTTTGGGTACCACTGGTTACCGGACTGATCGCTGGTATCACAATATATCTACTGAGCTATAGCGAAAGGCGTTATTACCTCGCGAGGGGTGATGACGGTACGCGAACATGACAAAGGCGCGGTTCGACACAGTTATTCATGCACCAAATCGGCTGCAGATCTGCGCGTTTCTGAGTCCGCTTCAGGAGGCGGAGTTTCAGATATTGCGCGATGAGCTGAATGTCAGCGACTCGGTATTGTCCAAACACCTGAAGCAACTAGAAGAAGCGGGATACGTAAAGTTTCGCAAGGGCGCCGTGAATGGACGGCAGCGCATGTGGGCAACGTTGACGACCTCGGGACGCAGGGCGTTTGCCGGTCATGTTGAAGAATTGCAACGCCTTGCCGGTGTAGTTACCAACCCATCGTAGAGTTTGAACCTACGGCTCGTCGGGTTC
>CAYTNO010000589.1:0-1545 GCA_964439125.1 uncultured Woeseiaceae bacterium
ACCTTAGTCGAATACATCAAAGATGTGACTGTACTTCAAGATGAATTCACGGCCTGTCGGTAGCGATCCCGCTTCGCGTTCATCGACCTCGTTGTAGACGAGGTAGAGGCCGGAGTTAGCTGACCGCAACCATGAGAAACGAATATTGGTGCCGACCGAGTCGTCGAGTTCGTTGTACTGAAACAGTGCCTGCAACTGCATCTTCGGTGTAAACGAATAGGAGAGCCGCCATCGCGCCAGGTTCGCCGTGAATTCGCCATTCGGTACCGGCAGGTCGAAGTCATTGTAATTTATCGAGAACTCAGTCCGGAACGTCTCGCCGATGCGATAGCCGAGAGACGGTTCAATCGAAACACGATCGCCGCCAAAGCGGCCGCCAATAACAGCATGTAGGCCAAAGCTAAACGGCTTTGATTCATCCGACCAGTACCTGATACTCAGCTCTTCATGGTCGTACGTGCCCGGCGGTATCCACACGTCGTCTACGATTTCAAATGCGTCGATAATGCCATCGCGGGTAAAATTCACCGCCGGGTGAAATTCAGCTCCGGACGTCCACGCCAGCGGCACATCAAAATGGAGAAGCTCGGTTTCCTGGAAGCCGTCAAACTTCCGGTAGCTTTGGTAGGTTACATGTGGGCGGATTTCCAGCAAGTTCCAGAAATTTTCGATTCGTATCGTGCGTTGCAAGAAGCCGCGCACTTTACGGAACTCAGTTCGCGCAAGAAAACCCATTTCGGGATTAAAGTCTTCGCCAACCTCAGTGAAGCTAAGGTCGGCTGCCCAGGTTGCCGAGTTGTAGTTCGCCCCCACGGAGAACGCCTCGTCATCTCCATCGAGTCCGGCTGTGTCCGTTTTGGCAAGCCACCCATCGAGCGCGAAGTTGTCACCAATACCCCAACTGCCATCGATCGCGTAACCGCGATTGTAATCGTCGTTTGGTGGCACGAGGTAAGAGCCGTCGCCGTCCCGGCTTGTGAATATGGCGCCTATGGAGGAGCGATTCGGTAGCTCCTGGCGAATGCGCGCGACCGCGAATTCATTTCCGGGAGCGATGTCTTGCACCGCTTCGGTCGCCATATAGAGGAGACCAATATTCGTTCTGTCGCCGATCTTTCCGGACAGTCTTGCCCCACCTTCCACGGGCAGGATGTCACCGTCTTCACCAATGCCGATTCTGCGGCTGAAAAACATCTCAACTTCTCGTGGACTTCCGACTGAGAACAGGCCGGCGTTCTCCAGGAAGAACGGCCGCTTCTCTGGAAAAAACAGATTGAAGCGGTCGAGGTTGACTTGCTGCTCGTCCACCTCCACCTGCGCGAAGTCCGTGTTATAGGTACCGTCGAGGGTCAGGCTTGGAGTAATCGAGTACTTGATGTCGAAACCGAACTCACTGTCGGTCTCGGTACCGTCACGTTCGCCGCCACGCCGCGCGCTGCCCAGGACATACGGCGTAATCTGCAAGTTGCGCTGCGATGGTGGAACAACGCCGCGCAGTGTACCGGCGTCTGAAATGCGATACAGGTTGCGGTTACGCTCCAGCGG
>CAYTNO010000590.1:0-1543 GCA_964439125.1 uncultured Woeseiaceae bacterium
GGAACGGGCGCTGGCTGCTGCAGAACATTGTCAGAACGACGAGTTAATTTCGATCTTACGATGAATCGCAGGCTGCCTGTGCACGAATGCTATTGAAATAATGTGCCGTTGCCAGTGTGAGCGAACCGCAAATCGTGAATGCCCGGTCGGCGATCAGCCCCAATTGGGCATGCGCGACGGTTGCGCCAATAATCAGCAATGACATGCCGACGACGCCGCCGATAAGGATGCGGCTGTTTCGATGCCGCCGATATCCAATCCCGAGCGCAAGAGTGCTCAGCGGCAATACGACGACCAGCATTTGTAAATGCAGGTGACCTTCTGCGAATTGCGCGAGAAAGGGCACGCCGATAATGATGAGTGGCAGCGCAAGACAATGGACCAGGCACAAGGCGGATAGGACAACTGCAGCTCCGTCGAGCCAGTTAGTCTTATTTGGCGTGTCTTGATCCATTATGCGGTGCCGTTATGCTGCGCGGTGTTAAAAACAGGATAGCTCGGCGCGCGGGGGAGCGAAGGATATAGTATAATTTTCGCACCTTCAAGTATTTAAAAAACAAGCACTTATGAGCATTGACGCACGGAATAGACATGGATAAACGACTACTTTCGATACTCCGCTGCCCGGTGACACACAAAGGGCTGTCGCTAGCCAAGAGCGCGACGCTCAAAGATGTCAACGCGGCAATCGACTCCGGCAAGCTTTGTAACCAGGATGGCAAGGTGCTGGCGGAGCCAATGTCAGAGGCGCTGGTCACCGACGATGGTAAAGTGCTGTATCCGATTTCGAATGGCATACCCGTTTTGCTGCAAGGCGAATCAGTCAATATGGAGCAGCTTGGTTGAAGATCAAAGCTAACCAGCTGTCTTCTCATCTAAAGAACAATCTCGCGTCCTGTTACCTGGTAACAGGGGATGAGCATTTGCTCGTTGACGAGGCGCTTGATGCCATTCGAGCGGCAGCGCGGGAGAAGGGATTTACGTCTCGTGACCGGCATGTCGCGATGACGGGATTTGACTGGCAGCAACTTCGCAATTCTGCAAGTAATCTCTCTTTATTTGCCGAACGCCGCATCATCGAACTTCGATTGCCAACCGGTAAGCCGGGTCGTGCGGGCGGGCAGGCTATAGTTGATCTTGTTGAACAACTGGATGCGGATCTGATGTTAATCGTCAGTGGGCCGAAGCTCGAAAGCCGTGTTCAATCATCAAAATGGGTGAAGACCCTTGAGGCCGAAGGCGTCAACATTCCGACCTGGCCCATAGATGCGCGTGAATTACCGGGCTGGCTTGCCGAACGCATGCGGCGCGTGGGGCTGCAACCTGATCGTGGCGCTATTGCTCTGATAGCGGATCGTGTTGAAGGTAATCTGCTGGCCGCCGACCAGGAAATCGAAAAGCTCAGGCTCCTGCTGGGTGAAGGCAAGGTCACGGCCGATGACGTGAGTTCTGCCGTAGCAAACAGCAGCCGCTATGACGTGTTCAAGCTCGTCGATGCGGCGCTGGTCGGGGATGCAAAGCGGTCACTTAAAATTCTTGCAGG
>CAYTNO010000591.1:0-1541 GCA_964439125.1 uncultured Woeseiaceae bacterium
ATAGGGGCCGTGAAAGCAGTCGAATATGAGCAATCACCCTAAATACAAATACACGTGAAGGCCGAGCATGACAAACCATGTCTTATTGAATAACGTCGATCACAAAGACCTCAAAGTAATCACGGCAAGGTCAGCAGAATACGGGGACGATATCCAGTTCACGATGACGTTTTCCTGGGAATTTCGTAGCATACAGGCGGACTACCCAGTCTTTTTCAGAAAGGATGCTGAGACCGGAGAATTTACCTCTGTCGCCGTATTTGGTTTCGAAGACAATGAGAACCTGTTCTTGAGCGATACAGGGTGGGACGCGAATTACATACCACTGACTGTTCAGCGACAGCCGTTCTTAATAGGCTTCCAGCAGTCTGCGTCAAGCGGTGGTTCCGGAAAAGAACCGCTCATACACGTGGATATGGACAGCCCGCGAATCAGCGACGGCGAGGGAGAAGCCGCGTTCCTGGCGCACGGCGGAATCAGCGAGTACCTGGAGCGGATCAACTCCATCCTGAATACGATCAACGAAGGTCACGGGGTCCACCAACTGTTTATGAAGGCGCTTGTGGAACACGGCTTGCTGGAGTCGGTCGCGCTGGACGTTGAACTCAATGACGGATCCCAGAACCGGCTGATGGGTTTTTATTCGATTAACGAAGATGCACTGGCAGAGCTCGATGGCGATGTGGTTGCGAGCCTCAATGAGAAAGGGTTCTTGCTGCCTATCTACATGGCGATTGCATCGCTTTCGAATATTCGCACCCTCATCGACAAGAAGAACGCACGGCTCGAGCAGTGACCCCGCACGCGCATGCTTGAGACCGGCCAAACAGTTGAAGAGGTGCAAGGTGTGCGGGCCGATGCTGTCCCAGCCGAGATCCTGACCTCGACCGAGCCATTGCTGCTTAAGGGCCTGGTCGCCGACTGGCCGCTCGTGAAGGCGGGCCGGGAGTCTGCGGCTGCGGCCGGGCAATATATCCTCAGGTTCTATTCCGATGCCGCAGTCGGCGTCGGTTGTGGCCCGCCAGAGGTTGGGGGTCGGCTTTTCTATAACCATGACATGTCGGGCTTCAACTTCGACCAAGGCATGGTCAAGCTCGAACAGGTGCTCATCGAAATACTCAGGCACGAGCACGTCGATGAGGCGCCATCGTACTATGTCGGATCCACGACAGTTGACACCTGTTTGCCGGGCTTTCGGGCTGAAAATGACATCGCTTTTGGCGATAAACGACCGCTGGCCAGCATCTGGTTGGGCAATCGATCTCGCATCGCTGCGCATTGGGATCTGCCGGACAACGTGGCGTGTTGCGCGGTCGGCCACCGGCGCTTCACGTTGTTTCCACCCGAAGAACTCGAAAATTTATACGTGGGTCCGCTGGACGTCACGCCGGCTGGACGGGAGATAAGCCTGGTGGACTTTCACGATCCCGATTTCGACAAATACCCGAAGTTCCGCCAGGCATTAAAGAGTGCGCGGGTGGCGGAGATGGAACCCGGTGATGCACTGTTTATTCCGAGCATGTGGTGGCATCACGTCGAAG
>CAYTNO010000592.1:0-1540 GCA_964439125.1 uncultured Woeseiaceae bacterium
GGTGCAGCGATTGCGCTCGATACCGGCGTTGTGCCGCTAGGCAATATGGAAGCCGTGCAGTTCCATCCGACTGCGCTCTCGCCCAGCGGCATTCTCGTGACGGAAGGTTGCCGAGGCGACGGCGGGTACTTGCTCGACAAGGACCTGCACCGATTTATGGTTGAGGCCGAACCCGAAAAGCAGGAACTTGCCAGCCGGGACGTCGTGTCCCGCCACATGGCACGCCGCATGCGTGATGGCAAAGGTGTCGAGACTGAATATGGGCCGCATCTGTGGCTCGATGTCCGGCATCTCGGCGAGAAGCATCTGACCACCAAGTTACGTGAGGTCTGGGACATATGTCGCGACTTTGCCGGCCTCAATTGCGCGAAAGAACTGATTCCGGTTCGACCGACGCAGCACTATTCAATGGGCGGTGTGCGGGTCAACAAGGACGGCGAGGCTTACAACATGGCCGGCTTGTTTGCGGCAGGCGAGTCTGCGTGCTGGGACATGCACGGATTTAATCGACTCGGTGGCAACAGCCTTGCGGAGACGATTGTTGCCGGACGACTCGTTGGTAAGAGTGTTTCGCGACTTGCGTCGCGATCGAGCCTGGATGTAGCGACCAAGGTTGCAATGGATGCGGTACACCGTGCCGAAGCAAACGCATCAGCCTGGCTTGAGCGCAGCGGACCGGGGCCAAGTGTTTACGAAATACGCGACGAAATGGCGGAAACGATGATTGCGGATGTGGGCATCTTCAGGACGGAAGATGACCTGGCCGGAGCTGTCGTTCGACTGCAGGATTTGCTGTCGCAATGCGATCGCGCCGTGCTGCGTTCGAAGGCACCGGGCATGAATCCGGAGCTGTCCTACGCATTGCGGCTAAAAGGCATGCTGCGGCTGGCGCTCGTAACAGCGATGGGCGCACTGGCGCGCACCGAAAGTCGCGGTGCGCATAGCCGAATTGACTACCCGGAGCGTGATGACGCGAACTGGCTCAATCGCACCCTGGCGCGTTGGCCGCAAGGAGCGAGTGAGCCCGAACTCAGCTACGAACCAGTGGGCCTGATCGATTTGCCCCCGGGTCATCGAGGCTATGGCAACGCGAAGCATATTGACATGGAGCAGAGCATCGAGACCTACAACGCGGATGTCCCGCAAGCGCAGGAAAAACACGGCAAGCTGGAAACCGAGGAAGCCCAGGGCAGTCGGATTCGCTGGGGTAAATGGGCGGAAGAACAATGAGTTTTGAAAGCACGAAAACAGGCCGGCTCCTGAGCTTCGAAATATTTCGGTACAACCCGATGGATCCGGAATCCAAGCCACACATGCAGAGTTTCGAGCTCGAAGAAACGAAGTACATGTCGCTCTTCATTGCGCTCAATGAGATTCGCGAGAAGCAGGATCCAAGTTTGCAGTTCGACTTTGCGTGCCGCTCGGCGATTTGCGGCTCCTGCGGGATGATGGCGAATGGTCGGCCTGCGTTGGGCTGCCGTACGCAGACTTCTGACTTGCCGGAGAAGATCCGGTTACATCCGCTACCGGTTTTCAAACT
>CAYTNO010000593.1:0-1530 GCA_964439125.1 uncultured Woeseiaceae bacterium
CTGGCGCTGGGTTTGTGCCCAATGCTGACCAGCGGAACCGTCGAAACCATTGAATTACATGCGACGGATGAACTGAAACAAATCTACCTGGAGAAATTGATAAGCGGCGAATGGGCCGGCACGATGGATCTGACGGAACCCCAGGCGGGCTCGGACCTCGCAGCAATTCGCATGCTGGCCACTCCTGATGGCGATCAATACAAATTAACGGGTAACAAGATTTACATTACCTGGGGTGATCACGAAATGACCGAAAACGTCATTCACCTCGTGCTTGCAAGGCTTCCTGACGCACCTGACGGTGTGCGCGGAATTTCCCTGTTCCTTGTGCCAAAGTTTCTCGTCAAAGAAGACGGCAGCCTCGGCGATCGCAACGATGTGTTCGTAACGTCCGTCGAGCACAAGCTCGGCATTCATGCGAGTCCAACCTGCGTGCTGAATTACGGTGACAAAGACGGTGCGGTTGGCTACCTGATAGGAGAGCCGAACCGGGGGCTGTCATGCATGTTCACTATGATGAATCTGGCTCGCTTGCAAGTTGGCATTCAGGGTCTGGCAATCAGCGAACGCGCATACCAGGCCGCGCGAGACCACGCGAAGGAGAGAGTCCAGGGGCAATTCCCAGGCAATCGTGAATCGGCTGCGATTATTCAGCACCCTGACGTGAGACGCATGTTGATGACTATGAAATCGCTTATCGAAGCGATGCGGGTCACTGCATGCGTAACCGCTGCTGAATTAGATATTGCCCGTCATGCCGACGATGATGAAGCCAAGGCGGCATCTCTCGAGCGATCTGCGTTGCTCACCCCGATCGTTAAAGGTTGGATGACAGAAGTAGCGCAGGAAGTAACATCTGTCGGCGTCCAGATCCATGGTGGCTGCGGTTATGTTGAGGAAACAGGCGCGGCGCAATACTTGCGTGATGCACGGATACTGACCATCTACGAAGGTACCACTGGCATACAAGCCATCGACCTGCTCGGTCGTAAAGTTATGGCTGATGGTGGCAAGGGCATGCAACGGCTACTCAAGGAAATCAGCGAACTGGATGCAAAACTGGCAACCGGTGGTGCGGAACTCGAAAGCATCAGAACTGCGGTCGCAACGGGTCGTCAGCGACTCGAGGATGCGACGAAGTGGCTACTGGGCAAGGCCCAGGAAAACCCCGCCGCCGCGTTCCTGGCTGCAACCGATTACCTGATGCTGGCGGGTACCGTAATCGGCGCATGGCAAATTGGCCGAGCGGCAGACGTTGCTCAAAGCAAACTCGCTAATAACGACGGCGATGCCGACTTCTATAAGGCGAAGATCACAACGGCAAAATTCTACGCAGAGCAGATTCTGCCGCGGTCTGCCTGTCACTTCGAGGCAGTTACGTCGGGCGGCACTGCGGCCATGGAGCTGTCAGAAGAACAGTTCTAAAGGCATCAATTTTTGACAAGGCTACGCCACCACAACCCGGCCAGCGTGCTATAGCCAAGGTCGCGGCGCACTACGTGCTGTTTGCCGTCCAACACGTAGTAGGTG
>CAYTNO010000594.1:0-1520 GCA_964439125.1 uncultured Woeseiaceae bacterium
ACTTTCGATGAAAGGAATGCGTTTCCTGTTGCTGCACTCACCCTGCCCCACGGGCTGGAAGTCGGAGCCCGAGGACTCCATCGCACTGGTGCGCCTGGCGGTGGCCAGCGGCCTGTTCCCGGTCTACGAGGTTTTCGACGGCGCTACGTATCGAATCAACATCAAACCCGACGGGAGCGATCCAGCGGAGTATTTCCATCGACAACGCCGCTTCAAGAATGACGAGATTGACCTCGATGCAACACGCCGTGCCTGCTCGGATCGCATGCAACGCCTGCAAGCGCTTGCGGAGCAATATCCGCCAGACAAATAGCATTTATTTGGTACAGCGATCTATACAATCTGCAAACAGGAGGTGGACGAGATGCAGGTTGAAGAAATTCGCGGTTTAATTGCGCCGATATTGACGCCATTCAATGATGATCTATCGGTGTCGACAAGCCTTTATGTAGCGCATGCAAAAAGACTGTTAGATCAGGGCTGCGCCGGTATCGCGCCGTTCGGCACAACGGGCGAAGCCTTGTCGGTTGGAATCGATGAGCGAATTGAAGTAGTACGGGATCTGATTGACGCCGGCATCGATCCGGAAAAAATGATCCCTGGAACGGGACTCTCGAATGTTGCTGACACTGCCCGCCTGTCGCGCGCTTGTCTCGACATGGGTTGCGCCGCGGTTCTGACCTTGCCGCCGTTCTATTTCAAGTCGGTCAGCGAAGATGGGCTGTATCGCCACTTTGAGCAATTGATCGCAGCAATCGGGTCGGACGCACGAATCTATCTTTATCACATTCCGCCGATCGCAATTGTTGGTATTCCACCGACACTTGCCGCGCGGCTACGTGCCGATTTCCCGGATCAGATCGTCGGCATTAAGGACAGTTCCGGGAATTGGGACAACACCCGAGCGCTGCTCGATATCGAGGGCATGATCGTCTATCCCGGATCGGAATTGCCATTGCTTGACGCGCTGAAGCTCGGGGCGCCGGGCTGCATCAGCGCGACCGCGAACATCAATGCGAGCAATATTGTCGAAGTGCTGAACATGTACGCGCAGGACGACATGGCCGGTGCCGAAGCTTTGCACGAAACGGTAAAGCGCTTTCGACTGCTTATGCAGGACTATGACCCTATCCCGGCGCAAAAACGGTTGCTTGCGATCGCAACAGACGATGCACGCTGGGCAAATGTCCGCCCGCCGTTGACAGCGATGTCTGAAGAAGCGGGTCGTGAATTAGCCGCGATCTTGAGACGGGAATTCGATTTTGAAATCGTGTCTGCCTAACCGGTCGACCGCATAAAATGAACCTGACCCCGTCAATCTGGTTTCGCGAAGCTGCGGGCAATACGGTTTTGGGCTCTGGTGGCGCTGTCAACGAGTCCGGGTAGGATTCCGTTGATGCGAGCGAAAATTGCCTCGGGATAACCGAAGTAGGCTTCTTTTTTTCCAGATTCAATGGATTTGAAAATCTTTCCTGCTACGACTTCGGGCTCGTCCATATTCATGTTGGTGGCAGCACCCA
>CAYTNO010000595.1:0-1500 GCA_964439125.1 uncultured Woeseiaceae bacterium
CTTGGGTGTCAAGCGCTGATACAAACTGACGTACATGATATCCCAGCCCGCCCAGATAGTTCGACACCTTGCCCTGATTGCCGTTATAGCAGGTGCAGCTGCAGCGTGTTCGTCACAGCCGTCTGCTGCCCCGGCAGCAAAAACGGATCGGCAAGTCGTTGTCCAGCCGCGTACGACAATCCCGATTGGCGAACGCGCTGCGGCTGTTGCTCTGGGACAGCTTGGTGTGCCGTACCGATACGGTGGCAGCTCGCCGACCGGGTTCGATTGCAGTGGCCTGGTGCACTACGCCTACTCCAACGTCGGCATGTCAGTTCCGCGCACAACAGCGGGGCTCTGGTCCGATCTTGCTCCAATTGACAATGGGAACTTACGGATTGGGGACCTGCTTTTCTTTCGCATTGCGGGGAAAATGTCTCATGTCGGGATGTATCTTGGGAGTCGGAAGTTCGTTCACGCGCCGTCGAGCGGGCGTCATGTTGCAGTGGAAAGTCTCGACTCCGAATACTACAGGCGGGCGTTCATTCGGGCGGGTCGCCCGAAATAGCGAACAGCTCCCTGGAGTGATGGATATTAGGTTGCTTCTTCGTCGGTAATGAAGCTGTGCAACTGGTCGGCCAATGTGTGGCACGCCGTCGCCTGAGTTCTTGCAATAAACGGAAGAGGAATGACCAGTGCTGGCATGAATGATTTGCCGCTCACATCTGTTGATACGGTTCCAGCCGACTCGAGACCATCCAGATCCCAAACTGACGCATCGTAATCTGCGTCCTTTTGCCACCACGCAAAACCAAAGCATCCGCCGCCGCCCGGACCGGCCGCGCAGGACATGCTGCCGCCACCAGCGACTTTTTCGGTATCTCCGGCGAGCCACACAATATAACGAATGTTCTGCTCGGCAATCTTTTCGGCGACACCAGGCCGGGCCATCAGTTTAGCCAGATTTTTGGTTTCTGCCGGGGCCGTTCGGGGTTCGAACCACGGAAACAGCAAGTCTACGAATTCGTTCCTCGGAATAACGCGCAGCCCTTTGCGGCCTTGCGCCATTGCATCTTCCACGCATTGGATATATTTCGCTTCGGTTTCGTTTCCAAGGTGATAGCTCTTGCCCATGATGACAATAGCTTCGCCATCTCCAATTCCGGTGCCGCCCCTTCGAACATCCTGGACTGTTGAGGTGGTACAGCCGCTGAAGGCAACTATCGCCATCATGCCGGCCAGGAGTTTAAGTGTTCGATCAGGATGCATCATCGGGTGGTCCCTCGAGGGCACTGGATTGCACTTCGTCTTCGTCAACGGCGTCAGATATCGGCATTGCAACGGGGGCGCTGGCGGCCGGCATGGAATTACCCAGTTTGCCAATGCCCGTAACTTCATCAAATTTAATGATTATGAGGGCTGCGGCATCGCGCATCGCCAATACGGCGGCCCGTTGCAATGCATCTGACTTGTTCATTGCCGTTGTCTGGCTCTTGCCGTACGCGCTGACCGGCCAATTGG